>CAJBMR010000138.1 GCA_903954205.1 uncultured bacterium
AGGGGGTCTCAACCCCCTGCGGCAGACGAAGCCGCGCTACGGCGAGAAGGTCATCCGCGTCATTCTCTTTGCCGCGGCGGCCGTCTCGATCCTCACCACCTTCGGCATCGTCATCTCGGTCCTCGTCCCCTCGCTGGAGTTCTTCGCCGAGATCCCGATCACGGAGTTCCTCTTCACCACCACCTGGACTCCGCTCTTCGCCGATCCGCAGTACGGCGTACTCCCCCTGATCATGGGCACGATGGTGATCACGGCGATCGCCGTGCTCATCGCCATCCCGCTCGGCCTTGGTAGCGCGATCTACCTGTCGGAGTACGCCAAGCCCAAGGCTCGCAAGATCCTCAAGCCCACGCTGGAGGTCCTCGCGGGCATCCCGACGGTGGTCTTCGGCTTCTTCGCGCTCGAGTTCATCACCGTCTTCGTGCTCAAGCCGATCTTCCCCGGTATCCAGGTCTTCAATGCCCTCTCCGCGGGCATCGTCATGGGCATCATGATCATCCCCACGATCGCCTCGCTCTCCGAGGACGCGATGGCGGCCGTGCCCGGTGGACTGCGCGACGGCGCCTACGCGCTCGGCGCCACGAAGCGCCAGGTCGCCCTCCGCGTCGTCGTGCCGGCTGCCCTGTCGGGCATCGTCGCCGCCTTCGTCCTGGGAATCTCGCGTGCTATCGGCGAGACGATGATCGTGACCGTCGCGGCGGGTCTTCAGCCCAACATGACACTTAATCCCCTGGAGGGCATGCAGACCATGACGTCGTACATCGCGGCTGCCGGCGCGGGCGACGTCGCCACAGGGAGCATCGAGTACAAGTCGATCTTCGCCGTCGGCCTGCTCCTCTTCGTCATCACGTTCGTGATGAACATGATCAGCATCCGACTGGTCCGCAAGTATCGGCAGGCCTACCAGTGACCGCCACGCTTGTCTCTCCCGACGCAACCGCCCCCATCGACCTCGGGGGCAAGGGCCAGCCGCTGGCCGACAAGACCTTCCGCTGGATCCTCTTCCTCTGCCTCGCCGTGGGGATCGTCTTCCTCTTCGTGCTGCTCGCCTACGTCACGATCAAGGGCTGGCCGCGCCTCACGCCCACGCTGTGGGAGAACATGCCGTCGATCCGCCGCCCCGAGCAGGCGGGCGCGCAGTCGGCGATCACGGGCACGCTATGGGTCATCACGTTCACCGCACTCTTCGCGCTCCCCGTCGGATTCCTCGGTGCGGTCTATATGGAGGAGTATGCGAATCCGACGAGCCGCTTCACGCGGTTCGTCGAGATCAACATCCAGAACCTCGCGGCCGTGCCCTCGATCGTCTACGGCATCCTCGGACTCGCGATCTTCGCCAGAGCCCTGGCTCTGGGTCAGACGGTGATCACCGCGGGACTCACCCTGGCCCTGCTCGTCCTCCCCGTCATCATCGTCTCGACTCGCGAGGCCCTGCGCGCCGTGCCACAAAACATCCGCCACGGGTCGCTTGCCCTTGGCGCGACCCTGTGGCAGACGACGTGGCGCCAGACGATGCCCGCCGCGATCCCCGGCATGGCCACGGGCACGATCCTGGCCCTCTCGAGGGCCATCGGCGAGGCGGCGCCCCTGCTGCTCCTCGGCGCCGTCTCCTTCATCTCCTTCAACCCCACCGGACCCTTCTCGGCCTATACGACCCTGCCCATCCAGATCTTCAACTGGACCAAGGAGTCGCGTGAGGAGTTCCAGATTCTGGCCTCGGCCACGATCGTGCTCCTCCTGGTCATCCTCCTGGCGATGAACGCCGTGGCCATCCTGATCCGCAACCGAACCCAGAAGCGCTGGTGACATGATGAGTAGGACCATGAGCGAAATCCACGATCCCGCCGCCCCGCAGTCCACGAGCGACCTGGCCAACACCGGTCGCATGGACGTCTCCGCCGTGCTCGAGGGTGCGGAGATCCCCGAGACTGTCTCCAACATCGTCTTCGACCTGGCCAATGTGCGGGTCTTCTACGGCGACTTCGAGGCCGTGCGCGACGTGACGATGCAGATCGGTCGCAACGAGATCACCGCCTTCATCGGCCCCTCCGGGTGCGGCAAGTCGACTCTGCTGCGCAGCTTCAACCGGATGAACGACCTCATCCCCGGTGCTCGTGTCGAGGGGCTGCTCGCCTACCACGGCTTCGACATCTACGCGCCCGAAGTCGATCCCATTGAGGTGCGTCGCCGTATCGGCATGGTCTTCCAGAAGCCCAATGTCTTCCCCAAGTCGATCTACGAGAACGTCGCCTACGGCCCCAAGGTCAACGGCATGAAGGTCAACATGGACGACCTGGTCGAGGAGTGCCTCACGCGCGCGGCACTCTGGGACGAGGTCAAGGACGATCTCAAGAAGAGCGCCTACGCACTCTCGGGTGGGCAGCAGCAGCGTCTCGTCATTGCCCGGTGCATCGCCGTGAAGCCGGAGGTCATCCTCATGGATGAGCCGTGCGCGTCCCTCGATCCCATCGCCACGGCCAAGATTGAGGACCTGATGAAGGAACTCGCCAAGGACTACACGATCGTCATCGTCACGCACAACATGCAGCAGGCGGCTCGCGTCTCGGAGCGCACGGCCTTTTTCACCGCCGACGTCGACGCCAACGGCGTGCGCCACGGTCGCCTCGTGGAGTACGGCCCGACACGTCGGATCTTCACCGCCCCGAACGACCCGCGCACCGAGGACTACATCTCCGGTCGCTTCGGCTGATCCGCTAGTCCTGTAGGGCGTAGCCCGCTTCGTCGATGGCCTCCCGGACCTCTTCCTGGTCCAGGGGGCCATCGCTCGTCACGGTCACCGCACCCTCGGCGAGATCGACGTCCACGCTGCGCACCCCGGGCATGAGCACCAGCTCGGTCGTCACCGCGCGGACGCAGTGATCGCACGTCATGCCGGTCACCCGATAGGTCGTGGTTGTCACTGCCCCTCGCTCTCCACCAGGGTCGCGAGTCGCGGCAGGGTCTCCTCGATCGCCCGCGTATTGCGGTTGTAGGCGTCCATGAGCTTCAGCGCTCGGGCTGAGCGCGCCGTGGTTGCATCGAAGGTCTCGGTCACGCGCGTGCTCCCGTCGGCAAGGGGCTCGAGCTCATAGCGCCAGCGGTGTCCACCGATGTGGGCCCAGGCGATCTGCCGACCCTCCTGAAACTCCTTGACCTGGCTGCTCACTCGGTAGGGCACTCCGAGCCGCATGTCCATGCCGAATTTCGCACCCAGCGAGAGTCGCTCGGGGCCGGACACAGCACCACGCACAGAGCCCGAGCCGTCGAAGTCCGGGTGGCGTCGAGGATCGGCGAGGACGTCGAAGATTCGGTCCGCCGGTGCCTCGATCACGATGGATCGCGAGATGATCCACGGGGAGCCGGTCTCCACGACATCGACCTGCGGCATGGCCGTCACGCTACGGCACGTCCGTGCGCGCGATACGAAGAGGTCGTTCATCCTGCATTCAGCATGGCATCACGACCGTGTCACCACGGTCCCCTACCGTGGCGGGGTGTTGGATCCCATCCCTGAGCCTGCGCACCAGGTCTCGATATCACGCACCGGCCGCTTCATGCTGCCAACGTGCACGTGCGGCTGGATCGGGACGGCGCGCCTGACTGAAGCCGCGGCGCGCGAAGAGGCGCGCGACCATGCGCTCCTCTACGCCGACTCCGACATCAGCGTGGAGCAGATCCGAGTGCTCGCCTCAGCCGATCCTGCTGAGCCCGACCCAGACGAGTGAAGAGGGGCGCGGCCCGCAGCACAAGATCGGGGACCGCGCTGATGAGACGGACCTGGGCGCCGCGCCAGTGGGGCACGCTCACCACGCGCCGTGGTCTTCGCAGCACACGCGCGGTGGCCGCAGCGACCTCCTCGACGGTCACGGGGCGCAGGCCGGTGAAGGTCATCGCCACCGCGGGGTCGTCGATCACGTCAGTGATCATCGGCGTGAGCATGCCGTCGGGGCACAGCACGGTGAAGCGAATGCCCGTCACCCCCTGCGCCTGGAGTTCGCCTTCGAGGCCGAGCGTGAAGGACAGCACACCCGCCTTGGTCGCCGCATAGACGCACTCCCCGGGCACCGGGACCCAGGACGCCAGGGAGCCGACGTTGATGACGTGACCGCGTCCGCGGCCGCCGGCGCGCTCGCGCATGACCTCGACGGCTGCCCTCGTGCCGTGCATGACCCCGAGGAGATTGACGGCGACGACGGACTCAATCATGTGGTCCGACTGGGTGGCCGCGTCACCGGCACCCAGGAGTCCGGCGTTGTTGATCCAGACATCCGGCTGCACCGCGCGGGCAAGGGCGCGGCACGCATCGGCATCGCGGACGTCCAGATGTATGTCGCCACCCGAGATATCCGTGGCGGTGACGTCGTAGCCCTCCGCCCGTAGACGGGCCGCGATAGCGGCACCGAGGCCGCGGCCCGCGCCGGTCACGACAGCGCGCGGCATGACATCACCGGTCATTAGGTGGCCGCCGTAACGCCCTTGCCGAGTACGACGATGCCGGCCTCGCTCACGGTGTAGAGCTCGCGGTCGCGCTCGATGTCGACACCGATCTGGGCACCATCGGGGACGATGACATTTTTGTCGAGGATGGCGTGGCGGATCACGGCGTTGCGCCCGATGCGCACCCCCGGCAGGATCACCGAGCCCTCGATGTAGGCACCCGCCTGCACCTGGACGTCGAAGGCGACGACCGAGCCGCGCACATGCGCACCCGAGATAATCGAGCCGGTGCCCACCATCGACTCGTGCGCATTGCCACCCTCCACGAACTTCGCGGGCGGCAGGGTCAGGTGGTTCGTGAGGATGGGCCAGTGCCGGTTGTAGAGATTAAAGATCGGATGCACGGACACGAGGTCCATGTGCGCGTCGTGGTAGGCGTCCAGGGTCCCCACATCGCGCCAGTAGCCGCGGTCGCGATCGGTCGCCCCGGCACCTCGTTGAGCGCGAAGTCGTAGACGCAGGCTCGGCCCTGATCGACGAGCATCGGGATGAT
>CAJBMR010000139.1 GCA_903954205.1 uncultured bacterium
ACCATGTTGACGTTCGGGGCGTCGAGATGCGCGCGCAGGTTGGCCGGCGGGACGACGCCGGGACCGACAGACGCCGGGGTGAGGTCGATGGCGGTGATCCCGGCTTCGGCGTACTTCTTGGCGTAGCGCACGTGCACGTAGGCGCTGGTGGCGTCGAAGACCATGTCGAAGTCATCGCCGTGCTCGAGAATCCAGTCGGGTCCCTCATGCGGGGCGTCGACGCCGAGAGCCTTCGCGCGCGCGAGGCCATCGGATGCCGGATCGATGCCGACCAGTGCGGCAAGCTGCAGCCTGTCGCTGCGCAGCATCTTGACCATGAGGTCGGTGCCGATATTGCCGGAGCCGACGATGGCACATCGCAGAGGCATGCCGTGATCCCTTCGTGTCGGTGCGTGCGGTCAGGTGGTGCGCAAGGTGATGGGGCCGAGACGATCGAAGTCGGCGCGGAAGACGTCTCCTCGCACGAAGGGGACGGCAGCGTGCAGTGCCCCGGTCATGATGATCGCTCCGGCAGGCAGGGTGACTCCGAGGGGGTGCAGGGTGTTGGCCAGCCAGGCGACGGCGTCGAGCGGACCGCCGAGGGCGGCGGCGCCGGCGCCCGTGGCCACGAGTTCGCCATTGCGCGTGAATGCCATTCCGATGAGCGCCGGGTCGAAGTCCCCCAGGGGGACGACCCTGCTCCCGAAGGCCACCGCGCCGTTGGAAGCGAGGTCGGAGACGGTGTCAGCCAGCTTGATCTTCCAGTCGGCGATGCGACTGTCGACGATCTCTAGTGCGGCTACAAGCCCGCGGGTTGCCTCCCATGCTTCGGCGGCCGTGCAATGCGGGCCTGACAGGGGTGCATCGAGGACGACGCAGATCTCGGCCTCCATTCGGGGCGAGATGTAGTCGTCGCAGGGCACCGCGCCGCCGTCGGGATAAACCGTGGAGCCGAGGACGGGTGCGTAGTCGGGCTGGTCTACACCGAGCATCTCCTGCATGGGCTGGCTGGTGAGGCCCAGCTTGTAGCCGATGATCGAGTCGCCCTCGGCGAGCAGGCCAGCCACCAGCCCCTGCTGGACGGCGTAGGCGTCAGCGATGGTCATGTCGGGGAAGCGCTCGGTCAGGGCTGCGATGGGCGTGTGGTCGCGACGTGCGGCGAGGAGGGCCTGCGACATCTCGCGGATCTGCTCGGCGTCAGGTCTGGTCACGGGGATCCCTCTCCTGCTGATTGACGGGGGGTGCGTGGGTCTCGGTAGCCCAGGCGCCGGCTCACCGCAAGGGCCGCATCGACAGCGGGGCGTGCGAAGCGGCGCAGGGAATCGCTGCCCAGCCGCTGAACGGGACCCACGATGGAGAGGGCAGCGATGACCTCACCCCTCTCGTTGCGCACCGGTGCGGCGATCGAGGCGGCCCCGAGTTCGGACTCGTTGACATTCTCTGCCCACCCCTGGCGGCGGACCTCGGCGAGGGCGCTGCGCAGGGCCCGGGGATCCGTGATCGTGTACGGCGTCTTGCGCTCGAGGCGCCAGCCTCGCAGGAGGGCGCCCAGCTCATCCTCGGGCAGGTACGCAAGCAAGAGCTTGCCCGTACTGGTGCAGTGCGCGTCATTGCGGTGCCCGACGCGGCCGAAGAGCCGCAGCGTCTGGGGGCTCTCGCGACGCTCGACGTAGACCACCTCGCGGCCGTCGAGCACGGCGACCTGCACGGTCTCGCGCGTGGCGTTGCGTAGTTGATCGATGACGGGGGAGCAGGCTTCATGCAGATCGTTGTGCAGCGCCACCGACGCGCCCAGTTCGTACATCGCCAGCCCGAGTCGGTACGCGCCGGTCTCAGGATCCTGCTCCAGTAGCCGTTCCTCGGCCAGGGTGCTGAGGAGGCGATGTGCGGTGCTCTTGCCGATGCCAAGGCGCCGCGACAACTCAGTGACGCCGATGTCGCGATCTCCGCGGCCAAACTCCTTAAGGAGTCGCGCGGCATTGCGCACACTCGAGAGCGTCGAGTGCTGTCGGCGCGCAGGGGTCTCGGTCATCGCTCGCCCCTCAGATGGTGGATCAGGCCGCGACGCACGTCTTCAGGGTCGGTCGGCGGGTCGATGCTCATGCCAGGGAGTCCGGGGGCGATGGCCATCGCGAGTGCCACCTGAGCACGGGGCAGCCCCGCGACGCTGGCTCCCTGCATCTCATCCACGAGACTCTCGCGTCCCGGTGCATGTGCCCGAAGCGCATCGAAATCACGCGCGGCCGCGGCGTGTGCGTGAGCCAGGCCGGTGCCCGCGTGCAGTGCGTGGTGCGCGGTGAGGGTCCCTCCAGGCGGCACTGCGAGGTGATAGACGACGGTCCTGATGCCGAGTGCGCGACGCACCTCGTCGTAGTCGGCTCCCTGCGACTCGTCGATCAAGCCGAGTGCGGGTACGACGACGGGGTCAAAGAAGCGCAGGGTCCACACGAGGTCGTCGAGCGAGTCGGCTATCTCCACTTCGGGACCGCGGGGCGCGGGGAGGGTTTCGACCGTGCCGATCACGTGAAGCATGCGCACGCCGACGGCGGCCACCGTGACGCGACCCGCTGTGATGAGGGGAAGACGAGCACGTTCCGCGGGCGGGAGCGTGGCGACGGCATCCAGATAGGCCTGGTGCAGGGCGCGCACGTAGTCGGCCATGGCCTGCCTCATGGCCTCGGGTCCAGTCCCCTCCACGCGCCGGAACGTATCAGATACGTCCCGCATGCGGGAACGGTGTCCTTCCATGCGGGACAGCATGGGCCTAGGTTTCAGGTACCCGAGGGGCCTGCGGGCCGGGAGGAGTGACGATGGGAATCCTGCGCTTGTCGCATGTCGACATCGCCGTGACGGACCTGGACCTTGCGGCGGCGTACTACACCGAGGTCATGGGGATGCTCGAGGTTGAGCGTGACGACAACTCGGTCTACATCAAGTGCTGGGACGAGGTTGACCATCACTCACTGCGCATCTCCTACGCGCCGCGCGTGGGCTTCGATCTCATGTCGTTCAAGGTGCTGCGCGAGGACGACCTTGCCGAGCTTGAGAATGCCGTCGGCAAGTACGGCTTCCCTGTCGAGCGGGTGAGCAAGGGCGCGTCCATCGGCCAGGGTGAGTCCATCCGCTTCGAGACCCCCTCGGGGCAGATCATGGAGCTCGTCCACGACGTGGAGAAGGTCGGGCGCGCCACGGGCTCACTCAATCCCGTGCCGTTCTTCGAGGGGGGCCGCGGCATTGCACCCCCGCGCATGGATCACCTGCTCGTCACAGCGGAGGAGGTCGGGGAATCGACGAAGTTCTTCACCGATGTCCTGGGATTCCGCGTGACCGAGCAGTTGCTCGATGGCGATGGTCACCAGGCGGCCACGTGGATGGAGCGCTCCCACTCCCCGCATGACCTGGCGATTGTCTCCGGGCCCAACGGAGGCCTGCACCACTTCGCCTACTGGCTTGACGACTGGGATCACGTGCGCAAGAGCGCCGACATCCTCGCCTACAACGGCATTCAGATCGACGTGGGTCCGACGCGCCACGGCATCACGCGTGGCAACACGATCTACTTCTTCGATCCGCTGGGGACGCGCAATGAGGTCTTCACCGGCGGATACCGCCCCGATCCCGATTTCCCCACCATCACGTGGACCGAGGACAACATCGGTCGCGCTGTCTTCTACTACGAGGGCGAACTCAACGAGCGATTCATGAAGGTGCACACCTGATGTCCATCCTGCGACTGTCCCATGTGGAGATCAAGGTCCCCGATCTTGAGCTCGCCACGGCGTACTACACCGAGGTCCTCGGCCTCGTCGAGACGGCCCGCGAGCCTGAGCGCGTCTATCTCAAGTGCTGGGATGAGCATCAGCATCACTCGGTCGTGCTCACCTACTCGTCGTCCTATGGCCTTGCGCACATGGGCTGGAAGGTCGAGAGCCTCGAGGATCTCGACTACTACGCCGCACGGCTCGAGGACGCCGGAATCGCGGTGAAGCGCATGCAGGGTCTCGAGGTCGGACTCGGCGGCGGCACGGTGGCGCGCTTCGAGACGCCGTCGGGCCACCAGATGGAGCTCATCCATGGCATGGAGCAGGTGGGCAACCTTCTCCCGCTCACGAACCCGCCGCCTCGCCCGCTGGGCCTCGTGGGGATCGCCCCGCCCAGGATCGACCACATCTTCCTCACCGTCGAGGACGTCAACGGCATGACGTCTTTCCTGCAGGAGGTGCTCGACTTCCACCTCACCGAGCAGGTGCTCGGTGACGATGGCTTCCAGATTGCGACCTGGCTCGAGGTGTCGCACTCCTCGCATGACATCGCGCTGGTGACCGGTCCCGATGGAGGGCTTCACCACTTTGCCTTCTGGGTCGACGACTGGAACGACATTCGCACTGCCTCCGACGTGCTGGCCTATCACGGTGTGCGCATTGAGACGAATCCCACGCGCCACGGTGCGACGCGCGGCCACTGCATCTACTTCTTCGATCCGGCCGGCAACCGCAACGAAGTCTTCACCGGCGGCTACTGGGCCGATCCCGACGAACCCCCGGTCACCTGGACCGAGGGCGAGATGGGTCGCGCGCTGTTCTACTACGACGGCGTCGTCAATCAGCGCTTCCTCACGGTGCACAGCTAGGAGTCGAGATGACCATGACCGGACACGACGCCACGCACGTCACCCTGCCGCGCACCGAGCGCCCCGATGCGCCCGCCTACCTCCAGCGCTACTTCGATCGCGAGGCACGCGGACTGCGCCCGGAGGTGGCTGAGCCGGCCCAACCCGAGGATGACGTCCCCCTATACCTCCGACGCTTCCGCGATCGCCGCACCGGTGACACGGGGCTGGAAGCCCCCGTGCCGCTGTGGGAGGGCGCTGACGTAGGTGCCACCCGCGCATGGGCAGAGGTCACCCGCACGAAGGAGATCGTGCCGGAGCGCAAGGACCAGACCAAGGGCGCCGTCACCGACGTCTATTTCGTGCGCCACGGCGAGACGCAGGGGTACTCGACCGAGTCGGGACTTACCCCCCTGGGCTCGTGGCAGGCCCATCGACGTGGCAAGGAACTCGCCCGCAGGGTGATGTCCGGTCACCACGTCACCATGGCGTGCGCCGACACCAACCGCGCGCGGCAGACCGCCGAGGGGATCCGCAAGGGCATGCTCGATGAGCTCGTCCTCTTCGGTCGCGAGGCCACGGTCGGCGATGTCACGACGTACGAGGAGTTCCGCAACTTCCAGGTCATGACCCCCGATGGCTTCCGCGACGTGACCCAGGCCTTCCGGCTATATCACTCCGAGTTGGAGAAGTACGAGCGCATCGGTCTTGGTGGTCGGCCCACGTGGCTCGTGGAGGTCGACCGCTTCTGGGGCATCCAGCAGGCCGGGGGCGATCCCATCACCCACTGGCTGACCATGCCCATGCTCACCTTCGAGCCCCCGGTGGCCGCCGTGCGTCGCTTCTGGGCGGGGCTCATGCGCCTGCACGACGAGACTCCGGGCCAGTCGGTGATCGTGGCGACCCACTCCGGACCCATTCGCGCCTTCGCGACATGGGCATTGGGGTACGACCCGGGCGAGCCCTTCAATACCGAATTCGTGCGCGTCCGCCTCCTTGAGGGCGGTGAGACCGCGCTCGTGCTCTATCGCAATCGCGTCCAGGAAGTATCGGTGCCGGACTTCGACGGCCTGCCCGATTGGTGGGCCGGGCTCGAGGGTCGGGCCTTGCCCGTGAGCCGACGGGGGGAGTCCTCATGAGCGACGTGACCGTGTGGTTCGAGGGCTACTGGCCCGGTCTCAAGGCCGAGGTCGGCGGCAAGGCGGCGAGCCTCGGGGAGATGACCGGAGCCGGTCTGCCGGTCCCACCCGGTTTCGCGGTGACGACCGCCGGCTACCGCGCCGCCCACGACGCATCCGACCTCGATGCCACGCTCGCCCGGCTGCTTCACGGCCTCGACATCTCGGACACCACTCGTGTGAGTGTGGTGTGCGGCGAGATCCGTGACGTCATCCGGGAAATGCCCCTGCCCGCCAATGTCGAGCAGCAGATTCGTCATGACTACGCCGAACTGAGCCGCAAGTGCGACGTCGAGGATCTACCCGACGCTGTGCGGTCGTCGGCAACGTCAGAGGACTCGCCCGACGCGTCATTTGCGGGTGAGCACGACACCTACCTGTGGATCAGGGGTGGCGACGCTGTCGTCGACGCCGTCCGCCGCTGCTGGGCCAGCCTCTTCACCGACCGCGCTACCTGCTACCGAGTGGAAATGGGCTACGAGCATCGCTCGGTCGAGATGGCCGTCGTGATCCAAAAGATGGTGCGGCCGATCGCCGCGGGCGTGGCTTTCACGCTCAATCCGGCCAATGGCGACCGCTCGCAGGTGGCCGTCGACGCGGCCTGGGGCTTCGGCGAGGCCGTGGTCTCCGGAGAGGTCACACCCGACAACTTCCTCGTGGACAAGGTGCTTCTCGAGGTGAGCAAGCGCGAGATCAGCCACAAGGCGCATGAGTACCGCTTGACCGACCACGACTCGGTCGAGAAGGCCGAGGTCGAGGCGGAGCGTGCAGACACACCGTGCCTCACCGACCCCCAGTTGAAGGCCATCGCGGCCCTCGCGAAGACCGCGGAGAAGCACTACGGCTGCCCGCAGGACATCGAATGGGCGGTCGACGCCGATCTCCCGGACGGTGACAACGTCATCCTGCTCCAGGCGCGGCCGGAGACGGTGTGGAGCAAGAAGCCACGCCAGTCTGTGGCGGGTTCCGCGGACAAGAACCCCATGGCCAGCATTGTCTCGACATTGATGAATCCGCTGTACGCACGTAAGGACTAGTGGAGGATCGCTCCACCCAGCAAGGACCCAGGATTCGTGCCCCCCGGTCACGAACACACGAGAGGAATGGCAGATGGCCGATCGGTTCCCCAGCCCGTTCGACATCGAGACGCCCGCGGGCGCCGAGGGTTGGCAAGAGATGTACGTGTACTCGTCGCTCTTCAGCGAGTCACGCAAGGAGTTCGAGGATTCGATCTTCTGGTTCCAGGACGGTGTGCACTGGCCCAAGGTGCTCACGCCCTGGGACGCCACCTTCTATGAGTTCGCGATCGCCTCGCTGTCGCAGTACAACACCCGCCATCTGCAGGTGCCCCCGGCCAATGGCATTGCCTTCCGCATCCTCAATGGCTACGGCTACCTCACCCCCGTGCCCGCCGATCCGGCGACCATCGAGGCGCGGGTCGAGAACTTCATGGATCGCGCCGGCTTCTACTTCATGAACTGGAACGATCTCTACGACAAGTGGATGATCAAGATCCGCAACCTGGTCAAGGAGCTCGAGAGCGTCAACTTCGAGCCCCTGCCCGAGATCGAGGACGCCGACGCGATCGTGAAGTCGGGCGCGGGACTGGGTTCGGGCTACCAGATCCAGGAGAACTACCGCACACTGCTCGACCTCGCCCTGAAGCTGTGGAACTACCACTTCGAGTTCCTCAACCTCGG
>CAJBMR010000140.1 GCA_903954205.1 uncultured bacterium
CACCGGGATGGCAAAGACGCTCGTGATGGGGAACTGGGCAAAGGGGATGATGCCCATGATATTGAAGGTCCATACGAGGAAGAAGAATGAAAAGAGGAAGGGGACGAACTTGTCGCCCTCCTTGCCGATGACGTCTCGGGCGATGCCATCGCGGATGAAGAGGTAGCCGGTTTCGCCGACGTTCTGAGCGCCCTTGGGGACGATCTGCGGCTTGCGGAAGGCGTAGAGGAAGAAGCCGAGGACCGCGACGACGGCGATGGCCATGAGGATGGTGACCTTGTTGATGCCGACCGTGGTGCCGAAGACGTTCCAGCTCACGAGGTCGTCGAAGAAGAAGATCTCCGACCCGGCCGCCGGGAAGCCACACGGGTTGTCGGCGTTCTCGAACTTGCACTGGAGGCTGCCGGCCGCGACGAGGCTCACGAGGTGCCTCGTCGGTGTCCACGCAGAATGCGGGTCGCGCGGTCTGGCACTGACTGATCCTTCCCCGGCGCTGTCGCCTCAAGGCGTCTATGGATGAGATAGAGCGATAGGAACATACCGATCAGGGCACCCGCGCCGATCAGGAGGGGGGCATTCCCGAGCCACAGGGACAGCAGCCAACCCAGTCCGGCGTAGAAGAGGATGCCGGTCAGCAGGTGGCTCATGATGATCCAACCCGTGTTGGCAGTGGTCCACCCCTCCTTGTGAACCGCCTCATCCGTCACGCGAGTCCCCAGGAGCCTCATAGCGGCGGCCTCTCCTGCTGCGGATCGACGTACAGCACCTTGGTGCGCGCGAAGATCCAGACTTCGGCCACGGTCCACGCCAGGGTGCAGGCCACGATCGTGAGCGCGAAGACCTTGGTGTCGAATGCCGTCGTCCCCTGGAAGAGGATGATGAAGATGAAGAGGACGCCGATCTTGAGCAGGTAGACCATGAGGGCCACCGACATGGCCATCTGGGGGGCACTGCGCAGGACCGCTCCCACGGCCACCTGGCCCACGGTGAAGAACGCCACCACGATCAGGGTCCCGATGGCGGCCCCCAGGAGGGCCTTGCCCGGATCCGAGGCCACCAGGGCGCCGATGATGGCCGCCACGATGCCCACAGCCACGGTCACGGGTATAGAGACCCGCAAGACCAGGCGGTCGATGGACGGCATGCACCCCTCCCGGGAACGGCTCCCCTCACGCTATCGACACGGCCGCGGCGCGCATCCGGGGGTCCGGGCGCGGGCTCGATGACGGGGATTTCGAGCCCTCGCCCACGCTTTCGTGCGGCCTCGGCTCGGCATTCGCGCTCGCCCCTGTAGGTCAGCCGCCGGTGCCGGTGCGCTGACCGTCCCGCGTCCCGGCAGGGCGCGACCCGTCGGGCCGCAGCGCGGCGAAGAGCACGACCAGCGACCCGGCAACGAGGAGGAGCAGTGCGAAGCCGACTGGGATGAAGGCGAGCGCTACGGCGGTGCCCGCGACCACGGCGGTCCAGGCGTACATGAGCGACACGGTCCGACGCTGCGAGTGCCCCATCTCGAGCAGGCGATGGTGCAGGTGCTGCTTGTCGGGAGCGAACGGTGATCGACCCTGACGCGTGCGGCGGAGTACGGCGAGGCCGAGATCCAGCAGCGGCAGCACAAGCACCGCGAGCGGAAGCAGGATCGGCAGGAGCGCAGGCAGCAACGTGCCACCTTCGATCGCCGCGGGATCTACCTGGCCCGAGAGCGTGATGATGCTCGCCGCCAGTAGGAATCCCAGCAGCATCGAGCCGGTGTCACCCATGAAGATGCGCGCAGGGAAGACGTTGTAGGGCAGGAATCCCAGGCACATGCCCACTAGGAGCGCGGAGACGAGCGTGGCCATGGTGGCGCGCTCGAAGCCCACCTCGACCGAGAGGAGGTACGAGTAGGCGAAGAACGCCAGCGCCGCTACGGCGACGATCCCGGCCGCCAGGCCGTCGAGGCCGTCGACCATGTTGATCGCGTTGATGCAGACGAGGACGACGAAAACCGTCAGCAGCACACTGGTCACGGGGTCGAGCACGAGCGTGCCGCCGAAGGGCAACCAGATGACGGATATGCCCTGGAGCGCCATGACAGCGGCAGCAAACACCTGACCGGCGAGCTTGGTGGGTGCTGCAAGCCCCCAGCGGTCGTCGATGAGGCCGAGCACGACGATGATCGCCGCACCACTAAGCAGGGCAAACGTCTGACTGTCACCCACCTCGAAGACCGAACTCATCTGCGGGAGTTTGCTGGCCAGTAGGAGGCCTGCGCAGAGCCCGGCGAGCATGGCGAGTCCGCCTAGGCGCGGGGTCGGCTCGTCGTGGACATCGCGATCACGCACTTCCGCCATCGCACCCCAGCGCACGGCGAGCGCACGCGCGAGAGGGGTCACCAGGTACGTCACGGCCGCGGCCGCGACGAGGCAGAGGAGGTATTCGCGCACGGGTGGGCGCCTAGACCCCGACCGGAGCCTCGGCGTAGGCGGGGAACCTGCGCACGAGCGCGTTGACCGAGTCGGCCACCTCGCGAGCGCTGGCCGGGTCGGTGACGGCCCGGGCGATGAGCTGGCCGATCTCGGCCATCTCGGCCTCCCCCATGCCCTGCGTGGTGACGGAGGGGGTGCCCACACGGATGCCCGAGGCCACCGCGGGCGGCTGGGGGTCATAGGGGATGGCGTTCTTGTTGAGCGTGATGCGCGCCTCATCGCAGCGGACCTCGGCATCGGCGCCGGTGACGCCCACACCCCGCAGGTCGATGAGGGCGAGGTGGGTGTCGGTGCCCCCGCTCACCGGGCGCATGCCCTCGGCTGCCAGCGAGGCGGCTAGGGCCTGCGCATTGCGCACGACCTGGGCGGCGTAGGCCTGGTATTCCGGCGTGCTCGCCTCCTTGAGGGCAACGGCCTTGGCCGCGACCGCATGCATGAGGGGCCCGCCCTGCATCATCGGGAAGACGGCCTTGTCGATCGCCGCAGCGTGCTCGGACTTGCACAGAATCATGCCGCCGCGCGGCCCACGCAGGACCTTGTGCGTGGTGAAGGTGACGACATCGGCGTAGGGAACCGGGCTCGGAATCGCCTTGCCGGCAACGAGTCCGATGAAGTGCGCCGCGTCGACCATGAGGATGGCGCCGACCTCGTCGGCGATCTGCCGGAAGGCAGCGAAGTCGATGAGGCGCGGGTACGCCGTGGCCCCGGCAATGATCATGCGCGGCTTGTGCTGCAGGGCGATGGAGCGGACCTCGTCGTAGTCGATCGTCTCGGTGTCCTCCCGGACGCCGTAGGACACGACCTCGAACCATTTGCCGGAGAAGTTGACCTTGGAGCCGTGGGTGAGATGCCCGCCGTGCGGCAGGCTCATCGCAAGCACGGTCTCGCCAGGCTTGACGAAGGCGCCGTACGCCGCGATGTTGGCGCTGGCGCCACTGTGCGGCTGGAGATTGGCATGGTCGGCGCCGAAGAGTTCCTTCGCCCGCTCGATGCCGATGATCTCGGCCTTGTCGACCTCCGCGCACCCGCCGTAATAGCGCTTGCCGGGGTAGCCCTCGGCGTACTTGTTGCTCAGCGTCGAGCCCAGTGCGGCGAGCACGGCGGGCGAAGTGAAGTTCTCGCTCGCGATGAGCTGAAGGCCGCCGCGGGCGCGCTCGAGCTCTGACAGGAGGATGCCGGCGATCTCGGGATCCTCAGTCTGCAATTGCCCGAAGTCCGGGCCCCAGAACGGCTCGCTTCCCACTGCGCACTTCCCTTCGACTGGTCAGCCACATGGGCCGACCGGGCGAGTCTACGGCGACTGGGCGAAACTACCCGTCGGACCGGCCCGCGGCGTCGGCTCCCACGAGGTCAGGGCACACCTCACGAAGGACCTCGAGGGAGAACGCGCCTTCCCGCAAGAGCACGGGCGGATCCACGGTGAGGTCGACGATGCTGCTGGGCGCTTCGGCGATGGTCTCCCCGGCGTCCAGGTAGAGGGCGATGCCGTCAGCGAGTTGATCCTCGGCGTCTGCGCAGGTCCGTGGCGGCGCGCTGCCGGCACGCTGGGCGGAGGTGACCGCAAGTGGGCCCGTAGCAGCGAGCACGGCGAGCGTCACCGGATGCAGGGGCATACGCAGCGACACATGACCGGCGGGGTTGTCCCACGCCAGGGTCGGCTGCTCGCGCACGACGAGGGTGAGAGGACCGGGCCAAAATGCCTCGATGAGCGCACGTCCGTCCGCGGTGATGCCGCTGGCGAGTCCGTCGACGGTGCGCACCGCTCCGACCAGGACACCGACAGGCAGGTCGTCACCGCGACCCTTGGCCTCGCGCAGGGCCCGCATCGCCCTGGGTGAGAAGGGATCGGCCGCCAGGCCGTAGACCGACTCGGTCGGAAGCACGACGAGGTCTCCGCGCTTGATGGCAGCAGCCGCAGCGGAGATGCCGCGCTCCCGCCCGGGCCCCGGGCGGTCGCCGACATCGATGACGAGGCTCACACCGTGTCCATGGCCCGGGTCGCAGTGGTGAAGCGCGGCTTGCGGGCTAGGTCGCGGTGGTCGGCGACATCACGCCACCTGCCGTCGGCCGCAAGGAGTGCGGGCACGCCCTCGTCGGCCTCGTCTCCCTGCTCGTCGGAATGCTCGATAACGAGGAGACCCCCCGGCTGGAGGAGCAGTGCCGCCGTGTCGAGCGCACCGCGGATCACCTCGAGGCCATCGGCACCGCCGTAGAGGGCAAGCGCCGGATCGTGGTCGCGCACCTCGGGATCGCGCACGCTTGCACCGCTCGGCACGTAGGGAGGATTCATCGTGACGACCGCGACACTGGCGCGAAGGGATGCGAGCGGTCCGCCGTCGGCCGCGCACGTGCGCGCATCGGCCTGCACGATGTCGACGCGACTGCCGGCTGCCGTCACCTCCTCGAGAAGCGCATCGGCGTTACGTCTCGTCCAGACGAAGGCCGCATCATCGACCTCTACGGCGGTGACATGCGCGGGCGCGGCCTCGGTCGCCAGGGCGAAGGCCACGGCCCCCGACCCGGTGCACAGATCGACCGCGCGGCGCTCCTCCGCCGGAAGTGCGCGCAGCGCATCGATCCCCGCCTGTGCGACCAACTCGGTCTCGGGCCGCGGGATGAAGACCCCCGGACCGACGGCCAACTCGAGATTGCGGAAGGCAGCGGCACCGACGAGGTGCTGGAGCGGGATCCGCGCCATGCGCTTGGTGAGTAGTCGCTCATAGGCGGTGCGCTCGGTGGAGTCCATGCGGTCGTGGAGCAGGAGTCGGCCGCGCGGCACGCCCTTGACGTGGGCGGCCAGAAGCATGGCGTCGGTATCCGGCGACGGCACGCCAGCTGAGGCGAGACGTCGTTGCCCATCGGCGATGGCATCGCGAAGGGAAACCCATCCCTCCACCACGCGGGGAGACGGGCCTTGCCCGGAGTGACTCACGCGCCCTCCGCCAGCGCCGCGTCGGCAGAGGAGTCGATGCAGGACTGGATGACGGCATCGAGATCACCGCTCAGGACCTGGTCGAGGTTGTAGGCCTTGTAGCCGGATCGGTGATCGCTCAGACGGTTCTCGGGGAAGTTGTACGTGCGAATGCGCTCGCTGCGATCGACCGTGCGCACCTGCGCCCTCCGGGAGTCCGATGCTTCCTGCTGCGCCTGCTCCTGGGCGATGGCAAGCAGCCGGGCTCGCAGGATACGCAGTGCCTGCTCGCGGTTCTGCAGTTGACTCTTCTCGTTCTGGCACGACACGACGGTGCCCGTGGGCAGATGGGTGATGCGCACGGCGGAGTCGGTCGTATTGACGCTCTGGCCACCGGGTCCCGACGACCGGAAGACGTCGATGCGCAGCTCGTTGGGGTCGATGGTGACATCGACCTCCTCAGCCTCGGGGAGCACGAGCACGCCAGCAGCCGAGGTGTGGATGCGGCC
>CAJBMR010000141.1 GCA_903954205.1 uncultured bacterium
CGAGAGGCGCCCGGCGGTGATGTGACGGCGCACGTCCATCTCCCAGAAGCGGTCCTGCGCGTGCACATAGCCCTCGGCGTACATCAGGTCAGCGAGGCTGTCTCCATAGATCGTGGGGATGCCGAGCTCATCGCGAACGACGTCCACCGGTGCGGCGAGTCCGGTCACTTCGATCGTGCCCTCGGTCTGTGGCCAACTGCGCTTGACCGTCCACTGCAGAAAGGACGAGAGCGTGGCGAGGATGAGCACCAGGATGATCGCAATGATCCCCAGAAACCAGGGCCAGCGGCGACGCTTGGTAGGCGCTGGGGCTGAGGCTGGTACCGGGGCAGCGGCGGTGTCAATCACCGGGCCAGCGTAGGACCCAGCGCACCGCCACGAGGAGATTCTGGACTGATCGGCTTCTGTGAGCATGTTCTGCGCACGGGAATGCGATCACTCGATTCACACGGGCACAAGAACGCGGATGCAGTCACTAGCCTGTGAGCGTGACCTCGCCATCGACAAGCGTGTCCGCGATCCTCGATGGCCTGACGGATGCACCGGGCCAGCTGGCGATCTTCGACTTCGATGGAACGCTCATCCATGAAGACATCACGGAAGCCGTCTTCCAGTGGTGCGTCGACAACCGGTCGCTGCCCGACCATCCGGAGTGGCCCTCGCTCGACGGCCTGTCATTTGACGCTGCACCGGCGGAGTACTACCGGGCCGTCGCGGATTGCGCATCGGCTGATGTGCCGTGGGGGCACTATCCCGGCGCGCTGCTCCTCGCCCAGGCCTTCGCGGGATCGTCCCTGGCCGAACTAGTACGCCACACCGACCAAGCAACGCTTGGGCTCACCCTGAGGCAAGAAGCGTGCGAACTACTCATTGGCCTTCGCCGTCTGGACTTCGATATTCGTATCGTCAGTGCTGGCGTGGCATGGTGTGTGCGACGGTTCACTCACACTGTGATCAACCCACTCCTTCGGGGAAACGGAGTCGGCGAGATCGACCTAGCGAACGTGTCGGGCGTCACGACACTGCTCAGTGAACGCGGCGTACCGCGACTTGACCGCGACCTCGTGTCACGTGGCCTTCCCTACCTGTCGGGCGCCGAACCCTCCTTGGTGATCACGCCGTTCGCCGGGGGTCCGGTCGCTTTCGCTGCGAGCAAACTGGCTGTGCTTTTCGAGGCGGGCGCTGAGCGACCCACTGTGGCGGTGGGCGACGGAATGGCGGATGCCTACCTCCTTGCTCATGCCCGCTTAGGGATCACGGTCGGCGATCTCGCCGTGGAGCTCTCCCAGCATGTGAAGCGCCTCGGGGGTGAGCCACCGCTCCACCTCATGGGCGCAACCGCCTGATGACCCCGACTGCTGAGTGACAGGGAGGTGAAGAATCGACGCGATCGGGACCCTGCCACCGGGCGCAGCGCCATACTGGGACGGTCACAGACTCCGGAGGCAGCATGTCCATCCATCACCGCTTGTCGGCCGTTGCCATCGCAGCCATGACGCTGTCCGGGGCCGGCCTCGTCAGTGGCTCGGGCTCGTCGGCCTGGGCCGCCGATGACGCCACGACCCTCACCATCGGGATGACCGTGGGGATCGACAACCCAAACATCTGGGCACTCAACTCCACCAGCGAGTGGAGCGCCGTCACACTCCAGTACGACATGCTGATGAAGTTCTCCGATGAGGATCTCAGCGCATCTCCAGGTCTGGCTGAATCGTGCGAACACAACGCTGCCTACACAACGTGGACCTGCACATTGCGAGAGGACCTGACATGGAGCGACGGCACCCCGCTGACGTCACGTGACGTCGCGTTCACCTACCGTTTCGTCATCGACCAGGGGTTCTCCTACTTCACCAGCTACTTCCCCAAGGGCTCCACCTTCGAGACGCCGGATGACCGAACCATCGTGTGGAATTCGCCGGAACCGACTCGCGGTATGGACCTGCCTCCATGGGTCTACATCGTCCCCGAACACATCTGGGGTCCCTATATCGGGAAGACGAATAAGGAGATTAAGCAGGCAGCGGTCCTGCCCAACGTCGTGTCCGGTCCGTACGTCATGACCGAGGCAGTCCCGGGACAGAGCTGGACCTTCGAACGCAACCCCAACTTCTGGGGGACGGCGCCCGCCTATGACCGGATCGTCTTCCGTCTCTACACCAACCAGGAAGCCATGGTTCAGGCGCTGAAGAACGGTGAGATTGCCATTGCTGACGGCCTAGAGAGCGCGCTGCTTCCTGCGGTTGAAGCGATACCCAACGTCGCGGTTCAGAAGATCACGGCCGACTCCTGGGTGAATCTCGCATTCAACTTCGGTGGCCAGGACCCCGCCGCGAACCCCCTTCCCGCACTGAAGGATCTTCGCGTTCGTCAGGCGATCGCGCTCGCTATCGACAAGCAGGCAATCGTGGACAAGGCATTCCAGGGTGCCGCAAGCCCGGGCGAAAGCATCGTACGACCGCTCTCGGTGTACTGGCACCTTGATGTTCCCGACGATCAGGTGATTCCCTACGACCCCGATCAAGCGAACGCCCTTCTGGACGAAGCCGGCTACGCGCGCGGCGAAGATGGCATCCGCGTCGACCCGCAGACTGGCCAGCCTCTGGTCATCCGCATGCCCACCTCGAATGACACCCCGGGGAG
>CAJBMR010000142.1 GCA_903954205.1 uncultured bacterium
AGTGCCGGTGCCGCCCCATCGATGTCGTAGAGCCCTGCCACTTTGGCGGCGGCGAAGCCCGACATGTCGCCATCGGAGTTGATGTGGAGGATCTTGGCGAGTTCGTCGTTGTCGATGATGGGGAAGGGCAGGACCACCTGACGGCAGTGCGCGGGCGTCGACTCGAGGACGTTGCCCTCCGGCCCGATGACCGTGGACAACGACGTGACGATTTCCTCGCGGATCGCATCCAGCGGCGGATTGGTCACCTGGGCGAAGGCCTGCTGGAAGTAGTCGAAGAGCAGACGCGGGCGCTGGGACAGCGCCGCCACCGGTGTATCGGTGCCCATGGATCCGAGGGGCTCAGCAGCTGCGAGGGCCATGGGCGAAAGGATCAGCCGCAGCTCCTCCTCCGTGTAGCCGAAGGTCTGCTGCCGGCGGGCCACCGATGAGGTCGGGTGCACGATGTGCTCGCGATCGGGCAGCAGGTCGAGGTGAACCAGGCCCGCGTGGAGCCAATCGGAGTAGGGCTCGGCGTCGGCCAGGCTGGCCTTGATCTCCCCATCCTCGACGATCCGCCCCGCGGCGGTATCGACGAGGAACATGTGCCCGGGCTGGAGTCGGCCCTTGCGGGTGACTGTCGCGGGATCGATCTCCAGGACGCCCGCCTCGGAGGCCAGGACAACAAGGCCATCCCGCGTCACCCAGAAGCGCCCGGGGCGCAGGCCATTGCGATCGAGTACAGCTCCAATGAGGGTGCCATCGGTGAAGGAGACATTGGCCGGGCCATCCCAGGCCTCCATGAGGGTCGAGTGGTACTCGTAGAACGCGCGTCGCGCGGGCTCCATATCGACGTCGTTCTCCCAGGCTTCGGGAATCATCATGAGGACCGCGTGCGGCAGGGAGCGCCCGCCCAGGTGCAGCAATTCGACGACCTCGTCGAAGGACGCCGAGTCGCTTCCCCCGGGAGTGCAGATGGGGAAGAGCCGGGACAGGACTCCCGGAATGACGTCGGAGGAGAGCATGGCTTCGCGGGCGCGCATCCAATTGCGATTGCCCTTGACGGTGTTGATCTCGCCGTTGTGGGCGATGAGCCGGTAGGGGTGGGCCAGCGGCCACGAGGGGAAGGTATTGGTACTGAAGCGCGAATGCACCAGGGCGAGCGCTGACTCCACATCCGGATCGGACAGGTCCGGGAAGAACTCGCCAAGCTGATGCGTCGTGAGCATGCCCTTGTAGACGAGTGTGCGGCTCGACAGGGACGGGAAGTATGCATCGGTCTCGTGCTCCGCGCGCTTGCGCAGGCAGAAGGCCATGCGCTCCAGCGGCAGGCCGGTGACGGCGTCGCCGAACGGCGCGACAAAAAGCTGCTTGAAGTGCGGCATGACACTGACGGCGGTGCGGCCCAGCGACGACGGATCGGTCGGCAGGTCTCGCCATCCGAGAACGCGCAGGCCCTCCTCCGCTGCGATGCGCTCGATGTGCGCGCGCGTGGCCGCCTCGGCGACCTCATCGCGCGGCAGGAACGCGATCCCCACGGCGTACTCCCCCGCGGCCGGGAGATCGAAGCCCGTCGCCCTACGGAGGAAGCGATCAGGCACCTGGAGCAGGATGCCCGCGCCGTCTCCGGAGTCTGGCTCGGCACCGGAGGCCCCACGATGGTCGAGGTTGAGCAATGCGGTGAGGCCGAGCTGGACGATCTCGTGCGAGGGCTGACCGGTGAGCGTGGCGATGAAGGCGACCCCGCACGCGTCGTGCTCAGCGGCCGGGTCATAGAGCCCCTGGGCGGGCGGCTGCGCGCTGAACTTGCGCTTCACAACAGACAAGGCCAACTCCTCCACGTCGTTCGACCCCGCAGTTGCGGGGCGAGGACGGGACGCCGTTGGCCCGTGAACCGGACCCTAGCAGGAGTGACGCGGCGTCGCCCGGGGGCCGGTCAGCGAACCAGGGAGGTGCGCGTCTGGCTGACTCCCACGACCTCGGCGCCCGCGGTTGCGACGACACGCCACTGGTAGGTGCGTCCGACAGGAGCCGCCTCGGAAATCGGGACCACGAAGCGAAAGCTCCCCATGGCCGTGGGCTTCATCGCGGCCCTGTCACGCCATGAGGTGCCCTCCCACCTCACCTGGTAGCTCACCTTCACATCCGAATCGGCAGGGGTGATACGACCCTTCAGCACGGCGCTGCTCCCTGCGGCGAGAGCAATCCCGGGGCAGCGCAGGTTGACCCTTACC
>CAJBMR010000143.1 GCA_903954205.1 uncultured bacterium
CCCCTCGCATCCGACGTGACGCTGCTGGTCCCGGCCGGCGGCGCCATGCCCGTGAGCATCTCCGGCTTCGCCGCAGGCTCCGAGGTCGGCCTGTTCCTGTTCTCCGACCCCATCGACCTCGGCACCCTCACCCCCAATGCCAGCGGCACGGCCACTGGGACCGCGCAAATCCCCAGCACGGTCCCAGCCGGATCACACACCCTCCAGATCGCCGGCACCAACCCCAGCGGCAAGGCCATCAACCTGTCGATAGGCATCACCGTCACCGCCCAGGCCACCATCACCCTCGATGCGGGGCAGCGCACCAAGACGGGCCGTCACGGCCGTATCACCGCTGCCGGCACCGTCACCGGCATCGCCGCTGGCGCCACCCTCACTCCGTACTTTCGCTTCGGCGGACAGAAGGAGTTCACACCCGGACGCGGCACGATCACCGTCGCCGCTGACGGCACCTTCACCTGGCCACGCGCCGTCAGACACCACCGCACGGTCTACGTCTACGTCGCCTACTCCGACTCCCGCTCCAACACCATCAACTGGGCCCGCATCAGGTAGACGAACCGGTCCGTCGTTTCCTTCCCAGCGCGCCGACCTACTAGCCGGTCGGGGTCTCGATCACGAAGGGTGGTGACTGCGCACCATCGGCCGCCGGGATGCGCGCGGTGAGCACGGCCCCGCTGCGCACTCCCGGCACCAGGTCCCAGGTGCCGCCCAGGGCGCTGCACCATGCCGTGATGATCGACGAGCCGAGCCCCGGCTCGGCTGCCTCCGAATCCAGAAGTCGCCCGTCGTTGGACACGGTGAGGACGATGTACGCGCCGTCGAGCTCGACTGAGACACGCGTGCGAGCCGCCCCGCCGTGCTTGACCGCGTTCAGCAACGCCTGCTCGCACACGCGATAGAGCCCCAGCAGGATCGCCGGCGAGGCAATAGTGCGGTCGAGGTCCACCGAGTCCGCCACGGTCACCTCAGTGGTCATGGCTGGCTCGTACTGCTGTGCCAACTGCCTGAGAGACGCCTGCAGGTCGACGTGATCGAGGTTAGGCCCGAGGGCGAGCATGACGTCGCGCAGCTCGTCGGAGTGAATCGAATTCAGGCGCGAGATGACCTCGAGAATTTTCGTCTGTTGATCGTGATCGCTGTCTCGGGCAACGCCTTGCAGGATGAGCGACGACGTCACGAGCTCGGACTGGAACTGGTCGTGCAGGATGCGGCCCACCTGCCGACGGATCCGCTCGTCGGCGGACAGGAGGTCTCGGCGCTGCTGCTCGGCCAACGCGCGCAGCTCCTCCGCCCGCACGCGCTGTGCGTCCAGCCTGTTGAAGAGGCTGCCCACGAGGACACTGATGAGAATGATCCCGCCGCCGGCGCGCAGGAAGAAGAGGTATCCCCCGGCCCCGGTGACCGGCAGCAACGAGCGCCCGTAGACGACGACTCCCAGGAGGAGAAACAAGGCGAGGAGATACGCCCCGAAGAGGAGGGCCAGGAGGACAAAGGCCCACGTGCGACGGCCCAGACGCATGAGCAGCCGTTCGGCCACGAAGAAGTAGGCGTAGGTGACAACTCCGATCGCAACCACAAACCCAAGGCGCTGCAGGAAGGTGCCAAAGAGATCAGGGGCGCTCGCGTCATCCGGTGGTGTGACGAGCACCGTGGTGAGCAGGGCGAAGAAGATGGCGAGGACGGATGGCTCGAAGCGCCATGGTCTTAGGTACGTCGTCCACTGACGCAACACGCGCCCACCTTAGGTCAGGCCGCTCACGGCACGATGGTGGTCACCGGCATGGGTCATCCAGGGACGCCGCGGGCGCCAACCGAGTCGGACAGCTCCAGATAGGCAAGAATCGCCTTGACGCGACGGTCCTCGTCGACCGACACGTCCGGCACGAGCACCCGGTAGCAGACGGACAGTTCCTGTCGCAGGGCTTCGTAGGTGCAGCCCACCTGCTCGGCGATACTCCTGGTCGAGACTCCCGAGCTCATGAGGCCCATGATCACTCGCTGCCGCGGGGTGAGCTGGTTGAGGCTGGGCTCTCGCGAGATCGATGACGCTGCCCCGGGGTCGAGGAAGCCGTTGCTCATGCCCCGGGCCGTCCGCACGAGGGTGTGTACGACGGCATCGAGGGCCATGGTTGGCGACTTCGCGACGAACGACCAGCCCTCGCGCATCGCCTTCGGCACACGGCGGGCGAGATCTACCATCGGGTACTGGGAGTAGATCACCAATCCGATGTTGTCGTTGATATTGCGCATGGCGATGCCGAGCTCGATGCCATTGAGGTTGGTCGGGCCCAGGTCCAAGTCGAGGAGTGCGACGTCGGCTCTCTCCACGACAGCGCGATCGAGAGCGTCGCTCGCGGCCGAATAGGACCCGAGGATTTCGATTTCGGCGTACAACGCGAGAGACGTCGTCATGATGCCCAGCAGCGCGGGGTCGTTCTCGACGTAGATGACCCGAGACGCCCGCACTCTTGAATTCTTGCACGCGACCTGCGCGACCCGATGCGACCTCACATATGTGAAGCGTCCGCTCGCAGGCGTGAGCGATTTGCAACTCCCTCGCCGATCGCACCTACCGTCGCTCGCAAGCAACCACCAACCAGCGAGGAGTCAGACGGTGAAGCGAGCGAGCGTGCGGGGTTCAAGGGCTCTGGTGTGCGGTGTGGCAGCGTCGATCGCTGCACTCGGCCTGGTGGGTGTTGCCCCGCCTGGATCGGCGACCGTCACGGTCGACGGCGATGGCGCCATCCAGGCCAACGGCGCCAACCGGGCCACCGGAGCTGCCGCTTTGGTGCTCCCGTCAACGGTGACGAGCACATACGCGATCACAACCATTGGCTTGTCGAACGTCACATCTCCGCTGCTGGGCACGAAAAGCGGAGGGAAGCTGGCCTCGTACGGGGACTACGTCTACGTCGTCGGAAAGTCGACTGACTACGACTACTGGGCCAACCCTCAGAACTTCGACTACGTCCTGACCGCCATCAACGCCGGCAGCGGAAGCATTGCTGGAACCACGCTCCTTCGCCCTGGCGTTGCAGAGGGTGGGCCTGCGGTGGAAGGAAACTACAGCGGTCCGCTCGTGGTGACGCCCTCTGGATCGGCACTGCTCATCGGACACGATGGGAACTGGATCTCAAACGGTTCAACTATGACGATCGTGACTAAGTCATCTTCGACAAGCTGGTTCGACACCGCCCCTGCTGACGAGTCCGACCTTCTCGGTGGCCCGGTTAGTTCGACGGGAAGTCCGATGAGCGTGGCACTAGGCGCTGGTCGGGTGGAGAGGTACCAGGCGTTGGGGTCCGAGTTGGCATGGGGGACCGAGCAATATGTCGTCAAGACTGCCAACCAAGGTGCACCCGGGTCAGACCCAGCCCCGTACCAATTCGCCGGCGCAGACCCGCTGATGGGCTGGAAGACAAGCTGTGACTCTAACGGTGGTTACTCCTCGTCCTGGGCGGCGGACGATAACCACCTCTACGTCACGGGCTACAACACCAATCTGCTGAAGTA
This sequence comes from uncultured bacterium, assembly GCA_903954205.1. Classification (GTDB taxonomy): domain Bacteria; phylum Actinomycetota; class Actinomycetes; order S36-B12; family S36-B12; genus Mxb001. Next base: position 3,517 of record CAJBMR010000143.1, read on the forward strand.
CTCCCTAGCCTCACCCGAAGCACTGACCTCGCCCTTCGACTGCACGTCGCGTGGCTCGGGCAGTACAGCGACACAACTCACGTTGCCGTCCAGTGGAGAGCGAACCGTTGGTATCGCAAACGGCCGCGTGTTCGTGGCCACGAGCACCCAGGTCGTGCGCCTGTCGGCTGATGACACCTCCTTCGACAGCATCGTCACGCCGACGGGCATCACGGAGATCACCCCGGGAAGCATGATGGTGCGGGGGTCCCGCGTCTACGTGACGGGAACGGATGCGAACTCCAATCCATACCTCGTCACGATCGATGCCGACTCCGGGGCTGAGATATCTACGCAGGCACTTCCTGCCGGAGCCGCATACCGATCCGGCACTGTGAACGGCTCCAAGCTCTACATTCCCGTTCAGAACACGGGCTCGTCAGACATGAGCATCCTCGCTGTCGATGTGTCCACCGGTGAGTCGGGAACTCCAACCCCAACCCCGACCCCGACTCCGACCCCGACTCCGACTCCGACTCCGACTCCCGAGCCGACTCCGACTCCGACCCCTGAGCCGACCCCCACCCCGACTCCGACGCCGGTGCCACCGCCGGCCCCGGTCCCCCCGGGTGAGGGCTCGCTCGTGATCGACGGCGTCCCCGCTCCGGTGACCGTCGAAACCGACCCCGCGACGCAGCAGGTCAGCGTCTCCGGCGGTGGCATCACCCTGACCGCCAGCACCGAAGGCCAAAACGGTCAGACACTGCCCCTGGCACCGGACGGATCCCTGCTCGTCCCCCAGGACGG
>CAJBMR010000144.1 GCA_903954205.1 uncultured bacterium
AGGATGTTGATGATCGTGCCAGCGATGATCTGGTCCATCTTCCACGTCACGGCGCCCGAGGCGAGCATGGCGCCCATGATCATGCCGGTGCCCACTCCGATGAGCGTGCCGACCACGAGGCTTCCGGTGACCGCGGCACCAAAGAAGCCCGCGAAGGCGCTCATCAGCATCTGGCCCTCGATGCCGATATTGATGACGCCCGAGCGCTCGCACATGATCCCCACCATCGCGGCGAGGATGAGCGGTACGGCGTAGCGCAGCGAGAAGGAGAGCACCGACGTGGTCTTGGTCTGGTCGAAAGCATACGAGACGACGATGCCCACAGTGATGACGATGGCCAGCGCATAGGCCCACTTGGCGCTCACGAGCCCCACCCCTTGGTCACGGTGGTCTGCTTGATATTGCGGTTGCGGAAGAGCAGCTTCCCCACGATCGGAGCCGAGACAAAGAGCAGAGTGAGCGCAAGGATGACGCTCACCACCTCGGGCTCGATGCCCGTCTGGAATTGAAGTGACGACGAGCCGGCACGCAGGGTGCCCACCAGTAGGGCAGCGGGGATGGTCGCAAGCGGATTGGCGCGAGCAAGGAGCGCGATGGTGATGCCATCGAAGCCGAGGCCGATATTGAAGGCGGGCTCGAAGCGGCCGGTGATGCCCATGGTCTCGACGGCGCCGCCGAGACCCGCCAAGCCGCCGCTCACGGCCATAGCCAGCAGGATCGTGCCCTTGACGGAGATGCCGGCGTAGCGTGCGGCGCCAGGATTCATGCCCACCGTGTTGAAGCGGAATCCCTGCGTGGTGCGCATGAGGAACCAGCCGAAGAAGACCGCAACCACCAGCGCCAGGATGAATCCCGACGGGATAGGGCCGATGTACGGCAGCACTGCGGATTCGGCGATGAGAGGAGTGCGCGAGAGGGGCTGATCGGGCTCCTTGAACGGCCTGCTCGCGAGGTAGTCGACGAGTGCGATGGCGATGCTGTTGAGCATGATCGTCGTGATGACCTCGGACACATTGCGGTAGGCCCGCAGCGCACCCGCGATGGATCCCCACGCCGCACCGCACAGGATGCCGAAGATCAGCGCGAAGGGCAGATGGACCAGCGGCGGGAGTTGGAAGTTGTATCCCGCCCAAGCGGCACCGATAGCGCCCATGAGCAGTTGGCCCTGGGCGCCAATGTTGAACAGACCAGCCCGCAAGCCCACCACGACGGCCAGGCCCGTGAGGATGAGCGGGGTGGACTTCTCCATCGTGCGCTCGATGCCGGCGACCGAGCCCAGGGCGTCGCTGAAGAGCACCCGGTAGGCCTCGAGGGGGTTGACCCCCTGGAGCCAGATGAGGATGCCTCCGATCGCGAAAGCGAGGAGCACCGAGACGATCGGGATGACGATCGCCGGCAGGCGGTCAAGGGGGCCGGAACGACGGGGGTTCGGATCGGTGAACCCGAGGTCGGTCTGGGCAGGGTCAATCGTGGCCATGGCCCGACGATCCTGGCACAAAAAGGGAGTGGGGGGTGGCGCAA
>CAJBMR010000145.1 GCA_903954205.1 uncultured bacterium
CACCGCGGTCATTCCCTCGGCGTAGGGGTCGTGCTGCCGGGCCTTGAGTGGCGACGTGTCGCACGTGTGCGCGGCGTGTCCGCTGCGACAACCTGCCACTCAACGAAGTACGGGCCGGCCCCGAAGGACCGGCCCGTACTGCGAGCGGAGCGCTAGACGCCGGCGGCCTGAGCCACGGCGCGCTTGGTGAGCACCTTGGCCAGGTGCTCGCGGAACTCCGCTGAGGCGTGCAGGTCACTCGTCGGGCGGGTCCCATCGGCTGCGTTCGCCGCAGCAGCGGCGATGGCATCCGTAGTCGCCGCCGCACCGGCGAGAGCGGCCTCGACGCTGCTGGCGCGCACGGGGGAGGGCCCCATGTTCGTCAGGGCGACGCGGGCTTCGGTGATGGTGCCGTTCTGCCGCTTCACCGCAGCTGCGACACCGACCGTTGCCCAGGCCTGGGCGGTGCGGTTGAACTTCTCGTAGTGGGTGCTCCACCCGTCACCGAGCTTCGGCACCTTGACCGCGACGAGGATCTCCTCGGGCTCCAGGGCGCTCGTGAAGTAGTCGACGAAGAAGTCCTTCGCCGCGATCTCACGGGTGCCGTTGGGTCCCTTGGCGACCATGGTCGCGTCGAGCGCCAACGCCACGGTCGGCAGGTCGCCGGCCGGATCGGCGTGGGCGAGGGAGCCGCCGAAGGTGCCGCGGTGACGGATGGCCGGATCGGCCACCGTCCCCGCCGCCTGGGCCAGCAGCGGTGCGTGCTGCTTGACGAGGGCGTCGTTCATCACCTCGTAGTGGGTCGCGTTGGCTCCCACGACGAGGTGATCGCCACCGTCCGTCACACCCTTCATCTCCGCGATGGAGCCGATGTCGACCAACGTGGTCGGCGCGGCCATGCGCAGGCGAAGGACCGGCATGAGCGACTGACCACCGGAGATCACCTTGCCGTCCTCACCGGCAGCCGCGAGGGCCGAGATGGCCTCGTCGACCGTGCTCGGACGGACGTAGTCGAATGCCATGGGAATCACTGGGCACCTCCCTTGCCGGCGTTGATCGCTCGCCAGACGTTCTCCGGCGTGGCCGGCATCTTGACGTCGGTCACGCCCATGGGGCGCAGCGCGTCGACGATGGCGTTGATGATCGCCGGCGGCGAGGCGATGGCACCGGCCTCGCCGACACCCTTCGTGCCCAGCGGATTGGTCGTCGACGGGGTCACCGTACGGTCGGTCGTGAAGCTCGGCAGATCTGCCGCACTCGGGATGAGGTAGTCGGCAAAGCTCGCGGTGAGCAGGTTGCCGTCGGAGTCGTACTCCACACCCTCGTAGAGCGCCTGACCGATGCCGCACGCGAGTCCGCCGTGCACCTGGCCCTCGACGATGAGCGGATTGACCTGGATGCCGACATCGTCGACCGCGACGTAGCTGCGGATCTTCGACTTGCCGGTCTCCGTGTCGACCTCGATCGCGCACAGGTGAGTCCCATGCGGGTAGGAGAAGTCATCCGGGTCCACCGTGGCCTCCGCCTGCAGGGTCGGCTCGACGCCGTCCGGCAGGTTGTGCGCGGAGAAGGCCTCGAAGGCAACCGCGGCGAGCGGCTGCGACTTGGCCGGATCGCCCTTGACGCGGAAGGCGCCCTGGATGAACTCCAGGTCGTCCACCGAGCACTCGAGCTGGTGAGCCGCGATGACCTTGGCCTTCTCGACCAGGCGCTCGGCCGCCTTCTTGATGGCCTGGCCACCGACCGCGAGCGAACGCGAGCCGTAGGTGTCCATGCCGTAGGGGGCGCGACCGGTGTCGCTGTGGATGACCTCGATGTCATCGACAGGGACGCCGAGGATGCTTGCGGCGATCTGGCTCCAGGCCGTCTCATGTCCCTGGCCGTGTGGCGAGGTGCCGGTGACGAGCTCGATCTTGCCGGTGGGCAGCGCACGGATCGTGCAGTGCTCCCAGCCGCCTGCCACGTACTTCAGGGCGCCGAGTGTGCGTGACGGCGCCAGGCCGCACATCTCCGTGAAGGTGGAGATGCCGATGCCCAGCTGCACCGGGTCACCCGATGCACGCCGCTGCTCCTGCTCTGCGCGCAGTGCGTCGTAGCCGAAGAGGTCCATGGCCTTGGCCGTGGCGGCCTCGTAGTTGCCGGTGTCGTAGGTGAGACCGGCAACGGTGGCGTAGGGGAACTCCTCGTGCTTGATCCAATTCATCTCGCGGAGCTTCATGGGATCCATGTCCAGCTCGGCGGCGAGCTCATCGACGATGCGCTCGATGGCGAACGTCGCCTCCGGGCGCCCGGCACCACGGATGGCGTCGGTCGGCGTGGTGTTGGTGAAGACACCCACGCAGTTGAACTCGTACGTCGGCATCTTGTAGATCGCCGGGTACATGAACATGCCCAGCAGCGGGATGCCCGGGGTGATGATCTGGAGGTAGGCACCCATGTTGGCGATGAGATCGACCTTGAGGGCGATGATCTGGCCGTCCTTGGTGGAGGCGATCTGGATGTCCTGGATCTGATCGCGTCCATGATGGGAGGCGACCATGTCCTCACTGCGGGTCTCGGTCCACTTGACCGGGCGACCCAGGTGACGGGCGATCTGCACCGCGAGAATCTCCTCGCGGTAGCACTGCAGCTTGCCGCCGAATCCGCCTCCGACGTCGGGAGCGATGACGCGCAGGGAGTTCTCCGGCATTCCCGTGACGAGTGCGAGGAGCACGCGCAGGACGTGCGGGATCTGCGTGGCTGACCAGATGGTCATCTCATTGCTCATGCCCATGGGTGACGCGACGACCGCGCGCGGCTCCATGTAGCCGGCGATGATGCGCTGGTTGATGAAGCGGCGCTTCACGACGACGACGTCATCACCCGCTGCCTTGACAGCGGCGTCGAAGGCGCCGTCGCCCTGCGGCTTGAGCGGGAACTCGTAGCAGACGTTGGTGCCGAGGCTGCCGTCGGCAGCGTCATGCACGGCCGTCGAGCCCTGCTTGATTGCCGCCTCCATGTCGATGACCGCGGGGAGCGGCTCGTAGTCGACCTCGATCGCGTCCAGGGCGTCGGCGGCGGCGTACTTGTCGGTGGCCAGCACGACCGCGACACAGTCGCCCACGTGGCGGACCTTGTCGACGGCCAGTGCGGGGAAGCCCGGCATCTGGATGTCGTCCGTCACCGGCCACACGCAGGGGACCGAGCCGTTGAGGTCGCCGAGATCCTTGGCGGTGAAGGCGGCCACGACGTGGGGACGCTTAAGGGCGGCCGAGACGTCGAGATTCGTGATCTTGGCGTGGGCCATGGGGCTGCGCAGGATCGCCATGTGCAGTGTGCCGGGGAGTTGGATGTTGTCGGTCCAGTTGGTCTGCCCGTGCAGCAGGCGTGCATCCTCCTTGCGGCGGAGCGGCCGACCCATCGGATTGGCATTGGCGTCAGTCAGTGTCTCGGTCATCACTTGCCTCCCATCAGCTCAGCGGCGTACTCAACCGACTTGACGATGTTGTGGTAGCCGGTGCAGCGGCACAGGTTGCCCTCGAGCCCTTCGCGGATCTCTTCCTCGGAGGGGTTGGGGTTTTCCTGCAGCAGGTCGACCGCGGCCATGACCATGCCGGGGGTGCAGTAGCCGCACTGCAGGCCGTGGCACTCCTTGAAGGCAGTCTGGACCGGGTGCCACTGGTGCTCGCCTTCGGCGAGGCCCTGGACCGTGAGGACCACGTGGCCGTCAGCCTGCACGGCAAGCACGCTGCAGGACTTGACGCTCTTGCCGTCCAGCAGGACTGTGCACGCGCCGCAGTTGGATGTGTCGCAGCCGACAACGGTGCCGACGCGGCCGATGTCTTCCCTGAGGAAGTGGACGAGAAGTCGTCGAGGCTCGACCTCGACGTCGTAGACCGTGCCATCCACGGTCACGCTGATCGGAATATGGGTCATGGTTCTCCCGTGTGAGCTCATGGGGCGATCCGAGGCACGCCACCCGCCCCGTCGGACGGGTAGGGCCGACGCTAGGCGCTGGGGGCCCCACGCGGGGCCGTTTCGCGACTAATGCTTCCCCTGGGGGTCCGTGGGGGGCTACCGTCGGTCCCGAGGCAGCCGAGAGCCGGCGCCCATATCTCGGAGGAAGTATGTCGACCACCCCTCCCCCTCCCCCTCCCATGCCCCCGGCCGCAGCCGGCGGCGGTGGCGGTGGTGGCACTCAGGACAACGGCAGCGGCACTATCGCGCTGGTCACAGGAATCCTTAGCTTCTTCGTCTGCCCGATCATCCTGTCGATCGTGGCCATCATCTACGGCAAGAAGGGCATGGCGGCCGCGGCTGCCGGCACGGCCGACAACGGTGGGCAGGCCAAGGCGGGCTACATCATGGGGATCATCAGCCTGATCCTCGCGATCATCCTCATCATCGTCTACATCATCCTGGGAGTCGCCCTCGTCTCCAGTGGGACGATGACCAACTGACGCACCTCTGGTAGACGTCTTAAGGAGGGGCCGGCGGGAAACCGCTGGCCCCTCCTGCATGTCCGCCTCGCTTGCTGCGCCGTCGGACTCACCACTCTCACGGAGGGCCAGAGTGGAGCGCGCGTGGAGGCTGGCTGCTCCGGGCCTAAGGTGGTCGACGTGACGCAGGAGTTGGGCGAGCAGCCAGCGGGCGAGGTGCCCGAGGTGGCATCGAGCGCCGTACCTCCGGAGGAGGCGGCACGCGGTGCAGGGGCCCACGCCGCGCCCCGCCGAGGCGCCCTCGGGGTCTGGGCCTTCGTGCTGGCGATGCTCGGCCTCATCGGCATTCTGCCCATCATCGGCAGCGTTCTGGGCTTCGTTCTCGGCCGCGTCGCAGTGCGTCAGACGGACACGCGCAGTCTCATCGGCGGTCGCGGCCTCGCCTTGGCCGCCGTGACGATCTCTGTCATCACTCTGGTCGTCATAGCGCTGGGCGTTGCGACGTACGCCCTCGTCGTTGCCTATCTCGAGATCTGACTACGCTCCCGTCATGGCTGCGCCTGCACCCCGACCCGTGCTCGTCGTCGACTTCGGCGCCCAATACGCCCAGCTGATCGCCCGGCGTGTCCGGGAGGCCCACGTCTACTCCGAGATCGTGCCGCACACGATGAGCGTGTCGGAGATGCTCGCCAAGCAGCCGGCCGCGATCGTGCTCTCCGGCGGTCCCAGCAGCGTCTACGCGGACGGCGCCCCGTCGGTGGATCCCGCGCTCTTCGACTCCGGCGTACCCGTCTTCGGCATCTGTTACGGCTTCCAGGCGATGGCGCAGGCCCTCGGCGGCACGGTCGAACGGACGGGCTTGAGCGAGTACGGCGGGACGCCACTCGAGGTCACTGAAGCGGGTGCCGCGCTCTTCGCGGGCTTGCCAGCGCGGCAGTCCGTGTGGATGTCGCACGGCGACAGCGTCACTCGGGCTCCGGACGGCTTTGTGGTGAGTGCGACGAGTGCCGGGGCCCCGGTGGCCGCAATGGAATCCCTGGATCGTCGCCTTGCCGGTGTTCAATTCCATCCGGAGGTGATGCACAGCGAGCATGGCCAGCAGGTCCTCGAGAGCTTCCTCCATGGCATCGCTGGGCTCGAGCCCACGTGGACCACCGAGGGCGTGATTGACGACCAGGTCGCTCGCATTCGCGACCAGGTAGGCGATGGGCTCGTGGTCTGCGGCCTCTCCGGCGGCGTGGACTCAGCGGTCGCGGCGGCGCTGGTGCAGCGCGCGGTGGGTGACCAACTCACCTGCGTCTTCGTCGATCACGGTCTCCTGCGCGCCGGTGAAGCCGAGCAGGTCGAGCGCGACTTCGTCGCCGCGACGGGCGTGCGCCTGGTCGTTGTCGACGCTCAGCGGCGCTTCCTCGATGCTCTAGCTGGCGTGACCGACCCGGAGCAGAAGCGCAAGATCATCGGACGTGAATTCATCCGCGTGTTCGAGGATGCTGCGCGCGACGTCGTCGCCCAGGCGGGGGAGTCCGGACGCACGGTGGACTTCCTCGTGCAAGGCACGCTCTATCCCGATGTGGTGGAGTCGGGTGGTGGCTCGGGCACGGCAAACATCAAGAGCCACCACAACGTGGGCGGCCTGCCCGACGACCTGGCCTTCACCCTGGTGGAGCCGTTGCGCACCCTCTTCAAGGACGAGGTCCGCCAGGTGGGACTGGAACTCGGTCTGCCCCCCGAGATCGTGTGGCGACATCCCTTCCCAGGTCCTGGCCTGGCGATCCGGATCGTGGGTGCCGTAGACGCCGAGCGGCTGGCCATCCTTCGCGCTGCGGATGCCATTGCCCGGGAGGAACTCACAGCGGCTGGCCTCGACCGCGACGTATGGCAGTTCCCCGTCGTACTCCTCGCTGACGTGCGCTCGGTAGGCGTCCAAGGGGATGGGCGCACCTATGGGCACCCCATCGTCTTGCGCCCGGTCTCGAGCGAGGATGCGATGACCGCAGACTGGTCCCGACTCCCCTACGACGTGCTTGCGCGGATTTCGACGCGCATCACAAACGAGGTGCGCGATGTCAATCGCGTGGTGCTGGACGTGACGAGCAAGCCCCCCGGCACCATCGAGTGGGAGTAGTCGGGCAGAGCCCGCCTCTTCCCACTCTCGGTTGGTATCGAGTGGGAGTAGTCGGGCAGAGCCCGCCTCTCGGCTAGGGTGGAAACGTGGAATTCGTCTACAACCTCCTTGTCGTCCTGCACTTCATCGGCCTCGCCAGCCTGCTAGGCGGCTTCATCGTGCAGATGAAGTCCCCGGACAAGGGCGTCAATCCCGCGATGCTGCATGGCGCGCTCACCCAGCTGGTCACCGGCGTGCTCCTCGTGGGCATCGCGTCCGCCGGTCTGGTCCCGGGTGAAGAAGTGGATCACGCCAAGATCGCAGTGAAGCTCGTGATCGTGCTCATCATCACGGCGCTGGCCTTCGTCGGGCGACGCCGCGTGCCCCCGCAGGTGGGGCTGTGGGGGGCGATCGGGGCGCTCACCCTGGTCAACGTCGTCATCGCCGTCTTCTGGAACTAGTCGTTCGGCGGCCTCGATCGTTTTTCGACGCCCTCCGCTCACGATTCGAGCGGGGAAGTGGATTGTGCGGCTGAGTGCGAGTGATATCGATACTGAGCCGCACAATTGCTGGGGTGTCTAGGGGATCGTCGTGCGCAGGAACGCTTCAGCGAGGCGACCATCAGGGAGTCCGCCGCGCTCTGCGGCCATCGTCATCCAGCCGCGAATGCGCTCTTCCAGGTCATCCATATGTGAGGTCTGGCTCTCATGGGCACGCAATGCCGCAAGCTTGAGGTCCAGCTGATCGGTCACGTCGACGATGTGGTTGGTGTCGGGAGCGCCCATGACCCACACGTCGTGCACCGTCCATGCCTCGAGGCCCTCGTCGCCGAGGAGGGCTGGGTGTGCAAAGGGATTGCGGGCATCGGGATAGATCGCGAAGATCGCGGCCTCGCCCGCGGCCATGTGATCGGGGTGTGAGGCGGGGATGCGCGCCCAGTTGCGCTCAGGTGACTGGATGAGCATGCGCTCGGGGCGCACCTCGCGGATCACCCGGCTGATGTCGCGCCGCAGGCCCTGGGAGACCTCGAGCTCTCCATCGCGGTAGCCGAGGAAGCGGACGTCTTCGACCCCCAGGATCCGGCCCGCCTCCACCTGCTCGCTACGTCGTATGCGCGGGATCTCCGAACGCGGCACCGCCGGGTCGAATCCCCCCGCGTCGCCATCGGTGACGATGCAGTAGGTCACCCGGGTCCCCTGGGCGATCCATGAGGCCACCGTGCCCGCCGCGCCGAAGTCGACGTCGTCGGGGTGAGCGGTGACCACGAGGGCCCGCGCGGGGATCTCCTCGAGGGGTGCTGTGGACATGGCTCCTCAACGGCGACTAGGGGGCTGACGTGGGCAAACGTGCCTCAGGCCGCGTGCTGGGCCTCGAGAGGGGGCCAAGGTGACGATCTGGGGACATTCCGGGGAAACGCGCGTGACGAACGAGGTTCCCGGGTCGGCAGGGGCTACCTTGGACGGCGTGCGTGCCCGTGGTGGCCCTTCCGGGGCAGATCCTAAGGGACCGGTGACCCGAGTGCGGGCGACGGTCCTCGGTGCCTGCGTGGCGCTCGTGGCCGGCTTCCTGCTCATCGCCCAGCCAGCGGCTTCGTCGCCCATCGGCGAGGCAGACCATGTGCCCGACCCCTCCGTCTCCGAGGGTCCCTCCGGGGCGCCCATCCGAGGGGATGCGGGTGCGGCGGCCCAGCAGAAGGCTGACGCCAAGAACGACAAGAAGGACCAGAAGGCCAAAGAGGAGGTCCCCCTCCCTCCTCCTCCCGCGGTGCCGTCGGGCCTCCCGGCAGAGGTCGACCCCCTGCCCACGTACCAGGGGCAGTACATCTGCGACCCGGCCGCTAAGCCGGGCACCCAGAAAGTCACCGACCTCATCCGAGCCACGTACAAGGACTCCAGCGACATCTGGGCGCCTCGCGCCTGCAATCAGGGTGGCCGCAGCGAGCACAAGGAAGGTCGCGCCCTCGACTGGATGATCAACTCCAAGGTCCCCGAGCAGAACGCGCAGGCTGAGTCGTTCTTGCAGTGGCTCCTCGCTACCGATGAGAACGGCAACGAGTTCGCTATGGCCCGCCGCCTTGGCGTGATGTACATCGGCTGGGGCGATGAGATCTGGGAGTCCTACACGCGGCAGTGGACCGAGCTCAAGGGCTGCTACGGCACTCCCCAGAGCAGTTACGACACGTACTGCCATCGCGACCACATCCACATCTCCTTCTCCTGGGACGGTGCCGCGGGCCAGACCAGCTTCTGGGGTGGAGATCCGAACCCGGCCCCCTTCTGCACCGCCTCGCGCACTCCGTCGACCAGTCCCGCGGACCCGGGCGATGGTCTCGACTTCGTCCCCGTGGCGGCGCAGCGTCTGTTGGACACGCGCAGTGGCCAGGGCATCGGCGGGGAGCCCTGCCGACTCGCCGCCCGCTCCAGCGGCGGCGCGGGATCTCCCCTCGTGATCGACCTTGCTGGGCGCAAAGATTCTCCGGGGGAGCGGGTCAAGGCGGCGGCCGTCCGAGTGACCACCCTCGGCTCCAACTCGCCCGCGACCTTGCGCTCTTCGGCAACGGGCGTCCTGTCCAGTGTCGTGGTCAACAGCAAGCGAGAACTCGTCTCCATCGTGCCGGTCGGGAGCGACGGCACCATTGCACTGACGACCGATTCCGGAGCCACTCACGTCATGGTCGACCTGCTCGGCTACTTCGTCACGCCCGGCTCTGGCGCACCGACCGAAGGTCGGCTCCTGGCACATGCCAATCAGGTCGTCTACGACACCAAGGTCATCAACCAGCCGCTCCAGCCCGGCGAGAAGCGCGTCGTCGACGTCGCTGTAGGGGCTACGGCGGATGGCCCGCCGGCGGGCGCGTTGCTCACCGTCGGACTCTCCGGTGCCGATAAGGGTGGCCGACTGCTTCTGCGCCGCACTGGTGACAAGCAGTCGCCGGCCGCTCCGTCCATTGCTTACCAGCGTGGCAGTGCTATCTCCGTCCCCGTGATTGCTGCGCTGGATCCCGAGGGCCGTGTCACCGTCGTCAACACGGGCAAGGGCGTGGTCGACCTCACCCTGGCCGTCCAGGCGTCAGCGGTGCGCACACCCGAGCTGGGTGCACTGCTCATCCCCGTGACGCCGGTCGAGGTACGTCGCGCCCGCGCCACGCTGACCGATGTCGTGCCGCTGCCGGATAGCGACGGTGCCGTGACAGCCGACACGTTCGCGGAGCGCACCGCGGGAAGCGCCTTCGGCGCGACCGCTGCCGTGCTGCGGGTCACCGCGTCCGGGGCCAAGGGCGGGGAGGTCACCTTCTACTCCCTCGCCGAGCCCACCGTGCCCTCGCTGGTCCTGCCCCGGCGTACCAAGGTCACCGGACTCATCGTCGTCCCGCTCGACAGCAAGGGCACGTTGCGCCGCAACGTCGTAGGCGATCTCGATGTGACGGCGCACGTGGTCGCCTACTTGCGCTAGCGCAGGCGCTGTCTTAGGCACGACGTACGATCGGCCCCGTGCCCGATCTGAATCCCGCCCAGCAGGAGGCCGTGAGTCATCGCGGCAGCCCGCTGCTCATCGTGGCGGGAGCCGGTTCGGGCAAGACGCGCGTCCTCACCCAGCGCGTCGCTCACCTCATTCGCAATGAGGGCGTGCGGCCTTCTGAGATCCTCGCGATCACCTTCACCAACAAGGCCGCCCGCGAGATGCAGGAGCGCGTCGCAGCACTCGTTGGTCCGGCCTCGCGGGCCATGTGGGTCATGACCTTCCACTCGGCGTGCGTGCGCATCCTGCGCCGAGAGGCCGGGCGGCTAGGCATCTCCACGAACTTCTCGATCTACGACGCCGCTGACTCGCAGCGGCTGATGTCGATGGTCGTCAAGGATCTCGACCTCGACCCCAAGCGGAATCCTCCCCGCGGCCTCTCGTCGCGGGTCTCCCACTTGAAGAACGAGCTCATCGATGAGGAGACCTTCGCGCGACGGGCCGAGACCCCCGCGGATCGGGTCCTCGCGGAGGCGTATGCGGAGTACCAGCGCCGGCTTCGCCGCGCCAACGCCTTCGACTTCGACGATCTCATCGGCTCGACCGTGGCGCTACTCCAGCTCTTCCCGGATGTGGCCGAGCACTATCGGCGCCGCTTCCGTCACATCCTCGTGGATGAGTACCAGGACACCAACCATGCTCAGTACGTCCTCGTGCGTGAGCTGGTCGGTGATGGCACAGCCGGTGTCCCTCCGGGCGAACTCTGCGTCGTCGGTGACGCTGACCAGTCGATCTACGCCTTCCGGGGGGCGACCATCCGCAACATTGAGGAGTTCGAGCGCGACTACCCCGATGCCAAGACCGTGCTGCTGGAGCAGAACTACCGCTCGACGCAGACCATCCTTGACGCTGCCAATCGTGTGATCGCGCGCAACGGCGGACGCCGAGCCAAGAGGCTGTGGACCGACGCGGGAGCCGGCAAGCCCATCGTGACCTACGTCGCGGACGATGAGCATGACGAGGCACGCTTTGTCGCAGACGAGATCGACGCCCTGGTGGATGACGCCGGGGTCCGCCCTGCGGACGTTGCGGTCTTCTACCGGACCAACGCCCAGTCCCGATCCCTGGAGGAGATCTTCGTCCGAGTGGGTCTTCCCTACACCGTCGTCGGCAGCGTGCGCTTCTACGAGCGACGCGAGATCCGCGATGCCGTCGCCTACCTTCGCGCTATCGCTAATCCCGATGATGACGTCTCCGTGCGACGCGTCCTCAATGTGCCCAAGCGCGGCATCGGAGACCGGGCTGAGGAGGTCATCGAAAGCTTCGCGCAACGCGAGCGCATCTCCTTCGGAGCTGCCCTGGACCGGGCGGCGGAGATCCCGGGGCTGGCGTCGCGATCGCAGGCGCAAGTGGTTGCTTTCGCCCAGTTGCTCTCGGACCTGCGCACGCTGGAGGAGGCAGGGGCGGGTCCCGCCACCCTTCTCCAGGCCATTCTCGAGCAGACCGGATACCTCGCCGAGCTCCAGGCCTCGCACGATCCCCAAGACGAGACGCGCGTGGAGAATCTCGCTGAGCTCGAGTCGGTGGGCGCCGAATACGAGCGAGACACGGAGGATCCGAGCCTGGCGGGCTTCCTCGAGCGCGTGTCTCTCGTGGCGGATGCCGATGAGATTCCCGACGACGAGGAGGGCGTCGTCACCCTCATGACCCTGCATACGGCCAAGGGTCTGGAGTTTCCCGTGGTCTTCCTCACCGGCATGGAGGACGGCGTTTTCCCGCACATCAGGTCCTTGGGCTCCGAGTCCGAGCTCGAGGAGGAGCGCCGCCTCGCTTACGTCGGCATCACGCGAGCGCGGGAGCGCCTCTACCTCAGCAGGGCGCTGTCGCGATCGGCATGGGGGTCGCCGATGCACAACCCAGCATCTCGCTTCCTTGACGAGATCCCGCCCGAACTTGTCGAGAGTCGACGCGATGAGCCACTCCTCACCTGGTCTGGGTCCACCTCGACTTCAGCACCCCGGTCCATGGCAGCCTCAGGCGCCCTGAAGCGCCCGGAGCCGACGGCGGGTACGCGCCCCGTCGTTGCCCTGGCCGTGGGTGACCGAGTGCTGCATAAGACCTTCGGCATGGGCACCGTCACGGGCACCTCTGGCGTCGGTGACAAGGCGGAGGCGACCATCGACTTTGGGAGTGTGGGCACTAAGCGGCTGCTCCTGCGCTACGCGCCCGTCGACAAGATGTAGTCGGCGTCAGCAGCCAAAGTTGCGGCAGGCCCACGCCGGTGGCTTGGCAGGGATGCCCGGGCGCGGACCCGTCCAGAGTCCCGCGGGATCCGTCGGAGTGAGTGCACGTCCCACGCGCACTTCGAAGTGCAGGTGGGATCCGGATGAGTTGCCGGAGTTGCCCATCAGGCCGATGAGATCTCCCGCGTTCACGCGCTCGCCTTTGCGTACCTTGATTTTGTCGAGGTGCCCGTAGCGCGTCTGGGTGCCGTCAGCACGCATGATCATAACGAGGTTGCCGTAGCCGCCGTAGTTGAATTCGGCGTACTCCACGCGTCCGTCAGTGGCGGCGTACACCGGGTCGCCCGTCTCGCCATTAAAGTCCAGGCCGGCATGACCGCGCGGCCACGAGTCGCTCACGTCGCCGAAGCCACCGCTGATGGGGGTGCCCCAGGTCACGGGGTAGCTGTACGCCGGACCTTCGCGCTGGGCCTTGCGTTCGACTGTCGCGGCTGGTTGTGCCTCGGACGTCGTGCGCGCGGTCGACGATCGTGCCGCCGTCACGGAGGCGAGGTGGGCGATTCCCGCAGATCCGTCGAGTCGACCCGCGGTGGCGAGGTCGACGTTGGCGTCCGCGCCAAGTGCCGCTCCCGCTCCGCCCGCTCCGGCAACCGGGCCGCTCGGGCGGGAAGCTGCGAGGGAGGGAGCCCCTGCCGTCAGCACGAGGGCACCCTGTGCGACCACGAGCGTGGCCGCCACCACGAGCGGCACGACGAGACGGCGCATAGGAGCGGTTTACCAGTCCAGGGTCACCGACCACCAGTCCACTGTGACTGGTGTGACTGGTGTGACACCTGATGTGATGTGTGTCACACGTCAGGGGCTGGGCGGCTGGGGATGCTCCGGCTCGTCCAGGAGGGCCAGTGTCGCGGCGATCTCGCGGACCACCCGACCGTCGACGGGTAGGGAGAGATGGCCGACGCCCTGGACCAGCACGTTCCGCGCTCGGAGATCGGGATGCTCGACGCGGGCATGGGATCGGGGGATGACCAACTGGTCGATGTCCGACCAGAAAGCGACGAAACGCGTACGGCATCCCGGCGCTGGCTCGGCCAGCTCGGCAATGATGTCGCTGTCAATCCGCATCTGCCGCGCGGTCTCGAGGGGCACGATGCGCGCCGGGAGAGTGCCGCTGTGAGGGCTACCGAGGGTGACCAGTGTGTGCACGCGCTCGTCTCCGCCAAGACGCTGCACCAGGTATCGACCGATGAGGCCGCCGAGCGAGTGCCCGATCACGTGGACGCGCTCATGCCCGGTCTCTTCGCACACCTGGTCGATGAGGGTGCCCAGTCGGCCTGCCACGGCCCGGATGTCATCGGTGAGCGCCGAGTAGTTGAGGGCGTACGTCGATCCGAACCCGCGACGGTGCAGACCGCGTCGCAGGAGCGTGAAGATCGAGCGATTGTCGAAGATCCCGTGGACCAGCACGATGGGCGTGCCGGCGGCTTCGACATCGCCTACAAGAAGACCGCGCTGGGCGGGTGGCAGCCCCTCGATGGAGTGCCGCTCCTGCTGGAGTCGCAGTTGCTCCTCGACGAGGCCGAGGGGGTACATCGCCAGGTGGGCGGTGATCCAGGCTGCCTCGACGGCGACTCCCCGAGCGGTCGTCGGCGAGAGGAGAGTGCGCGCTGAGCCCCAGGCCGCGGACGGCACTGCGGGCATCGCGATCCGGGGCACTCGACGACGCTAGTCCGCGACCACCCGCGTTGTCTTGACGACGCTCCGACGCGAGAAGGGCGCCCGGTATCGTTGGGCTGAGTGCTGGGACCGACCGTTCGGCGCTCACGCCATGTCCAGGGAGGGTTCATGCCGGCGAGAATCGTCGTAGCCAAGCCCGGTCTCGATGGACATGACCGCGGCGCCAAGGTCGTGGCGCGAGCCCTGCGCGATGCGGGGTTCGAAGTCGTCTACACGGGACTGCACCAGACGCCCGCGCAGATCGCCGAGGCAGCCGTGCAGGAGGATGCCGACGCCATCGGGATCTCCGTGCTCTCCGGTGCCCATCTGGTGCTCTTCGAAGAGCTGATGCAGGAGCTCCGGAATCGTCAGGCCGACGACATCCTGGTCTTCGGCGGAGGCATCATCCCGGATGCAGACATCGCTGGGCTCAAGGCGCTGGGCGTCACCGAGGTCTTCGGGCCCGGTACGCCGCTTCCCGTCATCGTGGAGTGGGTCGGTGCCCACGTGCCCGATCACGGCGCCTAATCAGTAGGCTCGCGGCGTCGCAGCCCGGCAGGGCATAGCCGGAGGGAACCGTGGACCTTTACGAGTACCAGGCCAAGCACCTCTTCGACTCGCATGGAGTCCCGGTCACCGCCGGTGAAGTGTGCGCCACCCCCGATGCGGCCCATGAGGCCGCGCGCAAGATCGGCTCGGCCGTCGTCGTCAAGGCCCAGGTCAAGACCGGCGGTCGCGGCAAGGCAGGCGGGGTCAAACTCGCCGCCACGCCCGACGAGGCCCAGGCGCGCGCTCAGGACATCCTCGGCCTCGACATCAAGGGACACGTGGTGCGCCGCGTCCTCGTCACCGAGGCCACGGACATCGCGGAGGAGTACTACGTCTCCTTCCTCCTCGATCGCGCGAATCGCGCCTTCCTCGCCATGGCGAGTGTCGAGGGCGGAGTCGACATCGAGGAGGTGGCAGCGACCCGGCCCGAGGCCCTTGCCCTCGTGCGCATCGACGCCATCGACGGGGTTGACGAGACTCTTGCGGCGAGCATCGTCGATCGCGCTGGATTCCCCTCGCACATCCGCGAACAGGTCATCAGCGTGCTCGTCGACCTGTGGCAGGTCCTGGTCAAGGAGGATGCGACGCTCGTCGAGGTCAACCCGCTCGTGCTTTCGGCCGACGGCCGCGTCCTGGCGCTCGATGGCAAGGTCACCCTCGACGACAACGCCAACTACCGCCATGCCTCTCACGCTGATCTGGTCGACAAAGACGGCACGGACCCGATCGAATTGCGCGCCAAGGAATTCGACCTCAACTACGTCAAGTTGGACGGAGAGGTGGGGATCATCGGCAATGGTGCGGGCCTCGTCATGAGCACCCTCGATGTCGTCGCCTACGCCGGAGAGGAGTTCGGGGGCGTGCGCCCGGCCAACTTCCTCGACATTGGAGGCGGTGCGAGTGCGGAGGTCATGTCCAATGGACTCGACATCGTGCTCAATGATCCGGATGTGCGCGCCGTCTTCGTCAACGTCTTCGGCGGCATCACCTCGTGCGACGCGGTGGCCAACGGGATCGTGCAGGCTGTGGGCGCGCTGGCCGAGCGCGGCACGCCCGTGACCAAGCCGATCGTGTGCCGCATCGATGGCAACAACGCCGTCGAGGGGCGGCGGATCCTCAACGAGTTCGATCATCCCCTCGTGGAAATGGTGGAAACCATGGACGACGCTGCCCGTCGCGTCGCGCAGCTGGCCGGAGGTGCCGCATGACGATCTGGCTCGATGCCGATAGCCGCATCCTTGTGCAGGGCATGACCGGTTCAGAGGGCACCAAGCACACGCGTCGCATGGTGGCGAGTGGAGCCCAGGTCGTCGCGGGGGTCACCCCCGGCAAGGGCGGCCAGGAGGTCGACGGCATCCCGGTCTTCGGTGATGTGGGCGAGGCCATGGCCGCCACCGGTGCCAATGTCAGTGTCGTCTTCGTCCCGCCGCGCTTCGCCAAGGCGGCGGTCGAAGAAGCGGTCGACGCGGCAATCCCGCTGTGCGTGGTCATCACCGAGGGCATCCCCGTGCATGACACGGCGCAGTTCTTCCAGTACGCCGTCAATGCGGGATCGACGCGCATCATCGGCCCCAACTGCCCGGGCATCATCTCTCCCGGGGTCTCCAACGAGGGCATCATCCCCGCGGACATCACGGGCCCCGGTCCAATCGGTCTCGTGTCGAAGTCCGGCACGCTGACCTACCAGATGATGTACGAACTCAACGACATCGGCTTCTCCACATGCGTGGGCATCGGTGGCGACCCGATCATCGGTACGACGCACATCGACTGCTTGGCAGCCTTCGAGGCCGATCCGTCGACCGAGGCGATCGTCATGATCGGTGAGATCGGTGGTGACGCCGAGGAGCGTGCGGCGGCCTTCATCGCGGACAACGTCACCAAGCCCGTGGTCGGCTACGTCGCAGGCTTCACTGCGCCGGAGGGCAAGACCATGGGTCACGCGGGCGCGATCGTCTCGGGCTCATCCGGCACGGCTGCGGCGAAGAAAGAAGCCCTGGAGGCCGTTGGCGTCCGGGTGGGCCAGACCCCTAGTGAGACAGCCCGGCTCATGCGGGCGCTCCTGCGCGGTTGATGCCTGGGCGCCAGTCCGCTACGGGTGGTGCTGTTGTGCCGCACGATGCCCGCGTGCCGTTACGGGGGCCAACCCCCCTCGGCTGACACTCTTGTCCGGTGAGCCTCACCGCACGAACGGGCGCCCCCGTGGGGCAGGCGCCCACCGCACCGCTGCCCCTCGTGGTGGCCGGTGCCGCGGCTGGGGCCGCCGCTGCGGTGTTCAGTTATCTCGCCCTCGTGGTCGTCGCCCTCGCGGCGTGGATGTTCGACCCATCCGGCTCCCAGGAGTGGACCCAGATGCTCGAGGTGGCATCCGGAGCCTGGCTCGCAGGGCTCGGACAGGCGCCGACCGTGGCCGGAGTATCACTCACGCTGCTCCCACTGGGCTTCGCGCTTCTCCCGCTCATCGCCGTGATCGCAGCCTCGCGCTGGGCTGCTGACGCCTCCGCCGTTGCCCGTCGGGGAGAAGCTGTGGCCGTCGCACTGTCAGTGGGCGTGAGCTTCGCTGCCGTGAGCGCGATCATCGCGTCGATGAGTCGCAACCTCGAGATCTCTCCGCTTCGGACGGCTCTGGTTGCCGGCCTTGTGGCAGGTGCTCTCGCGTCGTTGGTCATCCTGCGTCGAGCGCGGCTGATCTCATTGGACGCGCTCCCCTTTCCTGCGCGTGACGGCCTGGCCGCCACCGGGGCTGCGCTCCTCAGTCTCGTGGTCGCTGCCAGCATGCTGCTTGCCGTCGCCATCATCGGCAGCTTCGATGAGATGACCTCTCTGCTCGTCGAATTGAATGCGGGGATCTCAGGACTCCTCCTCCTGGCCGTCCTCACCCTGGGATACCTCCCTATAGCGGTGGTGTGGTCGCTTGCCTACCTGCTTGGTCCAGGGGTCACCGTGTCGGTGGGCACGATCGTGTCGCCGTACGTCGACACCTCCACCGCAGCCCTTCCGGGCTTCCCGCTTCTCGCTGCTCTGCCGGACCAGCCGCCTACGGGTGCGGTCCTGCTCCCTCTCCTCGCCGTGGCTGCGGGAGCCGTGGCGGGCGCGCTCCTGAGGCGACGTGGCCAGATCGGCCTGCGGGGATGCCTCGTCGCCGCCGGCTCCGCGATCGCCACGGGGGCGACCCTCGCCCTTGCGGCCTGGCTCGCGTCAGGCTCCCTGGGCAACACCACCCTGCAGGGCCTCGGTCCCTCTTCAATCCCCGTCGCGCTTGCCGGCACCATGCTGGTCGGCCTGGGATCCATTGCGGTCGCGGTGTGGCCAGCAAGGCGATCCGATGGCTAGCACCGTTCGGGTCCCGCGCCGCGCTGATGCGCGCACGGCCAAGCCCGCATTAACTCTCGCCCCGATGTCTCGACGTATCGCGGGTGCTGCGATCGACATGGTCGTGCTGGTTGCTGCCGCGGGCGTAGTGTCGTCGCTGCTCGAGGGCGTGACCGCAGGCATCACTCGCGTGCGCGTAGACGCCCAGTCCGGGGAGCGCACGGTCGATTCGGCGATTGCCCTTCCCGTCTGGCTCCCTCTCGCCGTTCTGGTTGTTCTCACCGCCCTGTACACGATCCCCCTGATGGCCTACTGGGGACGCACGCTGGGCGGCTGGGCGGTGGGGATCCGCTGCGTGCGCGCCGACACGGGTGCTCAACCCGGCTGGGCCCTTGCGACGCGACGGTGGTTCGCGCTCTACGGCGCTGCGGGCCTGCTGGGGTTCGTGCCCGTCATCGGACCCTTTGCATGGCTGATCACCCTTGTCGTCGGGCTATCCCCCCTGTGGGACAGCACCAGGCTTCTGCGCGGCTATGCCGATCATCTCGGCGATGACGTCGTCGTGATGGCACGTCCCGGATCAACGCGGCGACGATAGGGTCGCGGCGTGCCCGCGCGCCTCGTCGTCCTCGTCTCCGGGGGCGGGACCAATCTCCAGGCGCTCATCGACGAGCCTCAGGATTCCTTCGACATCGTGGGCGTGATCTCCGATCGAGCCGACGCCGGTGGACTCGATCGCGCAGCCGCGGCAGGGGTTCCCTCGTCCGTCATCTCCCCGGGCGACTACCCCGACCGTGCGGCCTGGGATACCGCTCTCGCGTCGACTGTGGCGGAATTCGACCCGGACTGGGTCGTGTGCGCCGGTTTCATGCGCATCCTGGGCGCATCGATGCTCGCCGCCTTCCCCTCGCGCATCGTCAACACCCACCCGGCGCTGCTCCCGGCATTCCCCGGCGCCCACGGCGTGCGCGACGCATTGGCGTACGGCGTGCGAGTGACGGGCTGCACCGTGCATCTGGTCGACTCCGGCGTCGACACCGGTCCGATCCTGGCCCAGGGGGTCGTGGGCATCCTTGAAGATGACGACGACCAATCCCTCCATGAGCGAATCAAGGTGGTCGAGCGAGAGCTCCTCGTGGATATCGTGTCCCGTCTGTGCGCGCTGGGCTGCACGGTCGACGGTAGGAAGGTGACCATCCCGTGAGCGCAGAGTCAGCCCGTCGACCCATCCGGCGCGCCCTCATCTCGGTGTACGACAAGACCGGCCTCCCCGGACTCGTGACAGCCCTCCACGGAGCCGGAGTCGAGATCGTGTCCACCGGCTCGACCGCGGCGCACATCGAGCAAGCGGGAGTGCCGGTCACCGCCGTCTCCGACCTCACCGAGTTCCCCGAGTGCCTCGATGGCCGCGTCAAGACACTGCATCCGCGCGTGCACGCAGGGCTCCTTGCCGACATGCGCCTGCCTGAGCACGTGTCTCAACTCGACGAACTCGGCATTGCGCCGTTTGAGCTCGTCGTCGTCAACCTCTACCCCTTCACGAGCACGGTGGCGTCAGGCGCTGATCCTGATGACTGCATCGAGCAGATCGACATCGGCGGACCAGCCATGGTCCGCGCATCGGCCAAGAACCATGCGAGCGTCGCTGTCGTGGTCGATCCAGACCGCTACGCCGAAGTGATCGAGGCTGTGGGCTCAGGCGGATTCACCCTGGAGGAGCGCCAGCGGCTCGCCGCAGAGGCCTTCGCGCACACGGCCGCCTATGACGTAGCCGTAGCGACGTGGATGGGCAATGTCGTGGCACCCGACGGCTCGGGATTCCCTCGCTGGCTGGGTCAGGCCTGGGAGCGGCAAGCCGTCCTTCGCTACGGAGAGAATCCCCATCAGTCGGCAGCTGTCTACGCCGCGGACTTCTCGCGTCCCGGCCTTGCTCGTGCGGAACAGTTGCACGGCAAGGAGATGTCCTACAACAACTACGTCGACGCCGATGCGGCATGGCGTGCCGCATACGACCACGGACAGGCCGCCGTCGCCATCATCAAGCACGCAAATCCGTGCGGGATCGCGGTGGGTGCGGATATTGCCGACGCCTACGACAAGTCGTTCGCCACCGATCCGGTCTCGGCATTCGGGGGAGTGGTCGCAGCCAATCGTCCGGTGTCACGGGCCATGGCCGAGGCAATGGCTGACGTCTTCACGGAGGTCGTTGTCGCGCCCGACTACGAGGAGGCTGCGCTGGCCGTTCTCACCGAACGCAAGGGGCTGCGGATCTTGCGCGCTCAGGCGCGCCCCGAGCGCGGGTGGGCCGATCTGCGGCCAATCTCCGGTGGTGTCCTCCTGCAGGGGGCCGATGATCTGCGAGCAGACGGTGACGATCCGGCCACCTGGCGCCTGGTCGCAGGCGCGCCCGTCGATGCCGCGACGATGGAGGATCTCGCCTTTGCCTGGCGGTCAGTCCGCGCACCGAAGTCCAATGCGATCCTGCTCGCCAAGGACGGTGCTGCTGTCGGCATCGGCATGGGACAGGTCAATCGCGTCGATGCCGCCCGCCTCGCCGTGGCGCGGGCGGGTGAGGATCGTGCCCGCGGCGCGGTAGCGGCCTCGGATGCGTTCTTCCCCTTCCCCGACGGACTCGAGGTGCTCCTCGCCGCGGGGGTGCGTGCCATCGTCCAGCCGGGAGGATCCGTGCGCGACGAGGAAGTCATAGCGGCAGCGGAGGCTGCCGGGGCGAGCATGTACCTCACCGGCACCCGTCACTTCTTCCACTAAGTCCCATGGCGAACGCGGGAATGCTCACATGACGGAGAGTCTCCGCGGTCGCGCGCTCGTCGCCGCTGCTACTGCGCTCGGCGTAGGCGCCCTCACGGCGGTGCAGTCGCGCGTCAATGGAGAGTTGGCCAGCGTCACTCAGAGCGGACTGCAGGCCGCGATCGTGAGCTTCGGCACCGGATGGATTCTCCTTACCGTGATCCTCGTGGCGAGTCCTGGCGTCCGCCGGGGTCTCGCCTCGGTGGGGGCCTC
>CAJBMR010000146.1 GCA_903954205.1 uncultured bacterium
GCTCCAACTCGTCGTCCTGGCGAGCGGAGATCCCCAGAGTGGTGCGCGCGCGTGCAGCCGGACCCGTGCACAGCCGCATAAGCGCATCCGCGACGACCTTCCTGGTGTCACCGAGTTCGCTGAAGCTGAGCTTGGGGAGGGCCAGGCGCGGGCCGGTGGCGGGCGTGGCCTTGCCCTCGCTGGGCGGAAGTAGCACGAGCATGTGCCCACGCTAGTGGGACGATCCCTGACCGAGGCGGCCTCAGTACCGCGCGTGCCCGTGCTTCTTGGCGCCCGCGCGGTAGAGGGGCGCGAGGAGCAGCGCCGCGGCGAGAGCGAGGCCCGCACCTGCCAGCGTCGCCAGCAGCCGCGAGATGTCGACTTCGGTGAAGTCACTCGAACTCCCTGCGAGTAGCACGATGGCGGGAGTGAGAAGGGCGGTGAAGAACCAGTAGGGATACTTCGGGTTCATCGCCACGATGACCGCGGCGACCATAAGGGCCGCTCCCGCGATGATCTCCGCAGTGGACCAGGGCAGCAGGAGGTGGATGACGTAGGCACTGATGACGCCGATCACGGTGCCCACGGCACGCTGCCCGGTGCGGCGGAAGGAGTCTTGAATGTACGGCTGGAAGACGAGTACGACAGTGAGGATGAACCAGCCGCCGGCATGGCCCCAGTCGGTGGCGACGGAGATTCCTGCGGCGATTCCCGTGAGGATGGCCAGGACGATGGCATAGGCCCACACGCGTGGCCAGATCTCAGGCTGCGGTGGCGCCTTGGGCATCTTGCGGCCGATGAACGATCCGACTGCCGTGCCCCACAGCGCGGCGGCGAGGCTCGCGGCCCCCAACAGGAGCGGCTGGACGGGCACGTCTGCGGCGGTGGCCGGTGGAACGCAGATGACGAACCCCACCGTGATGGGAACCAGGACGAGGTTCTTCGAGTGCCCCCATCGACATGCGAGGCCGACAAGGAGTGCGGTGGCGGCCATGACGAGAGCGGCCAGGAGGGGATCGCCCGCGACAGTTGCGGCGAGGGTGCTGCCGACCGCGACCCCTCCGGCCGCAAAGAGTGCCGTGCGCACGTCGGCGAGAAGGGCGGGGAGGAGGCTCGCCATCACAGGGAGGATGAGCGCTCCCGCGATGGCCGACTGACCGAGGGCGTTGGCGATGATGGGCGGCACCGCCATGGCGACGGTCATCCCCACCAGGGTCACCCCGATGCCTGTCGACTTCTTCACCACGTGCCTCCCCGCCGCACCCTAGACCGAGAGCCACAGCAGCGGCTGCGAACCCGGGGGTACCCTGGGGTCGCGGCGGACGAGCCGACCGGGTGATCGCGGCGTTGGCCATGTCAGCGTCGAGGAAAGTCCGGGCTCCACAGGGCAGGGTGGTGGGTAACGCCCACCCGGGGTGACCCGCGGGAAAGTGCCACAGAAAGCAAACCGCCCCGAGCAATCGGGGTAAGGGTGAAACGGCGGTGTAAGAGACCACCAGCACCGCAGGCGACTGCGGTGGCTCGGCAAACCCCACCCGGAGCTAGACCAAGTGGATCGCAAGATCCAAGCAGGAGAGCGGCCCGCTCACGAATCCTGCTGGTAGGTCGCACGAGGCCATCGGCAACGGTGGTCCCAGAGGGATGATCGCCCCTCGCTCACGCGAGGACAGAACCCGGCTTACAGGTCGACTCGTCCGCCGCCCTGCGCCGTAGCCCAGGGTCGCAGCTAGTCGGACTCAGCAGCGTCAGCGTCGCGCGCCATCTTGATCAGACGCGCGATCTGCTTGTCGAAGGCCTTCGCTACGTCGCGCGCCCCTGCGGACTTCACCAAGACGATCGGCTCCCCGGTGCTCTCCGCCTGCTGGAGGGCCACCCGCTCGGGGATGGAC
>CAJBMR010000147.1 GCA_903954205.1 uncultured bacterium
CTTCGTCGCCATCGGTGTCGTGGGTTCGGTCATCGCATGGAACGCTGCACCCGCGCGTGTCATCGCGGTGCTTGTGCTCCTCGCCGTGACCGTGGCCTTCGCGCTGACCTGGGCATACCTCTTCTATGGGCCGCACCAACTCACCGGAGCCGCGATTGCGCTGACGGCGACCGCAGTGCTCACGTTGCCCATCGTGGCGATCGCCTTCGCGGAGCGATGGTGGCTCGGTGTGCTGCTGGTCCCGTACCAAGTGTGGGTCGCGATCGCGGCCAGCCTGTCCTGGGGCTACGTCGCCAAGGCTGGTGCGTGAGGTGGGCGACTCCCTGTCGGTGGATCTCGATCAGGTGATCGCGCGCGGAGCACCTGCGCAGCGCGCGGAGGCGCTCAGGCTGCGCGCGGTCCTCGAAGCGACGCCCGACGATGCCGAGGCCGCACTGACCGCGCGACAGTTGATCGATGCCTATCTCAACGATCCCTATCTCGAGCGCGGCTAGACTCCTGAGATAGGAGGCCTTCATGCGACCACTCATGATTTTCGACGGCGACTGCGCCTTCTGTACGACGTCGGCCAACTTCATGCGCCGCCGGATCCGGCCCCGCTGCGATATCGAGCCCTGGCAGCGCACCGACATCGAAGCCTTCGGCCTCACCCCCGCTGAGTGCACCACCGCCGTGCAGTTCGTCACCGCGGATCGTCGCGTCTACTCCGGCAGTCGCGCGGTCATGCAGATGCTGCGGGTGGCGCCCCAGCCCTGGGCCGCGCTCGGTGCCATCGGCGATGCTCCTGGGGTGGCTTGGGTTGCTGATCGGGTCTATCGATGGATTGCGCTGAACCGTGACCGCCTGCCCGGCGGCACTCCTGCCTGCGCGATGCCGGCCGCTTGAAGTCAGCGGATGAGTTGAACGCCGGGACGGCCCGCCCAGGCCTGATCCGCGGTGAGGATCTCCTCGCCGAGCCGCTCGCCAAGCGCGAGGCAGAGGCGATCTCCGAGTGAGAGGCCTGAACGTGGCTCCCAGAGTTCAGCTGCACGCTCGGCGTCTTGGAGCGTCACCGGCTCCACCGTCAGATCGAAACTGAGGAGCAGTGCGCGGGCGAGATCCCATCGCCCTCGGCGAGCGTGGAGCTGCTGCGCGACTTCGGACCAGTTCGCAGCTCCGCATGCGGCCGTGCCGGTGGCGAGGGCATCCTCGACAAGATCTTCTCCGGGCTCACCCTGGACATAGGCCAGTAGGGCGGAAGCGTCGAGGACCGTCATGCGCCTTCGGCCTTGGCGGCGGCGCGTCGCTCGTCGACGAGATCGGCGACCAAGCTCGGGCCGGCCAACTCCGAGCGCACACGGCGCTTGAGTTGCTCGCGGGTGAGAAGCGCGAGCCCGTCGGGGGTTTCGATCACGATGAGCTCGGTCCCCTCGCCGATGCCGCCACGCTCGCGGATGTCGGCGGGGAGCACGAGGCGCCCTCGATCTCCCACAATGATGGTCCGCGTCCCACTCACAAGGCTAACGTACCATTAGCACACCTGATGTGGGCCCGACCAATCGCCCTGGGGGAGCGCCGATAGGACTCTGGTCTTCGAGTTTGCCGACGGCCAGGTGATTGCCGAGGGTGTCAGCACGTACAAGACGCTCGGCCCCTTCTTGAGGCCCGGCACAAAGGCCACGATCGCCATTACCGGCGGCACGGGTGCCTACGTGGGTGTCACGGGCGAGGTCAAGTCCGTCCATGCGGGCAAGGGCCTGCACCGCCAGATGCTCAAGTTTGTCGACTGACCGACGGGTGGGGTGAGATGCGTCAGTCGAGGGCGCCGATGACGTTCTGGTCCCAGTCGATGATCGAGCCGGTGACGACGCCGGAGCGCTCCGACAGCAGGAACACAATGAAGTCGGCGATCTCGTCGGGCTGACCGAGCTTGCCCATGGGCATCTTTGCTGCTGCGCTTTCGTACCAGCCATCTGTCGCGCCGTGGGCTCTGCGCTGGACCGCATCCTCTCCCTCGGTGATGGTCCAACCGATGTTGAGGCCGTTGATGCGGATGCGGTCGAAGCGATGCGCATGGGCGGCATTCTTGGTGACGTGCGCCAGGCCTCCCTTGCTCGCGACATAGGCGGCGAGGATCGTCTGGCCCACGTGCATCGAGGTAGACAGGATGTTGACGATGCTCCCCGGCGCTTCGCGACCGAGCATGTCCTTGACCGCAGCCTGCATCGTGAAGAACGGCGCTTTGAGGTTGACCGCGACATGCCAGTCGAAGAACTCCGGTGTCGTCTCGAGCAGGGTGCCGCGATCTACGACGGCCGCGGCGTTGACGAGGCAGTCGATGCGGTCGAACTCCGCCACCGTCTGCTCCACCGAGGCAATCGCCTGATGCACGTCCGCGACATCCGCCTGCAGGTAGCGCGCCTCTGCCCCAGCAGACCGGATGCGCTCCAGGGTCGCCTCGGCTGTCTCGGGTCGGCGCCCGGTGATGACCACGCCAGACGCACCCGCCTCCGCAGCGGCAATCGCCGTTGCCGCTCCGACGCCCATGGTGCCGCCGCTCACCAGGACGATGCGATCCGCGAGGAGGCGGTCGTAGCCCATGTCAGTCCTCACTCGGTGCGTCGGCCGCTGGCGCGGGGGGCTGCTCGACGTGACCGCAGGTGATGCACACTCGGCGCTCGGTGTCGGCGCGATACAGATGCCCCAGTGCGGAGCAGCCGGGGTTGCCTTCGAGGGTCACGGACATGGCGCAATCCTGGCATGACGCAGGTCAGGCCAGACGGCATACGCCTACGCTGCGGTCATGACTGAAGCCCGTCGCAGGATCGTGACTGCGCTCGTTGCCGTCGGCCTTGCTCTCTGCGTCTCGCCTACAGCGCAGGCCATGGTCGTCCCCGTCGACCCCGGCCCGAGCGCGGCGGGGAAGCCGATCTGGGGCACGACGCAGAACCTTCCGCCCATGTCGGTGACCGGCAACTACTTCGCCGGACCGCAGAACGCGGCAGCGA
>CAJBMR010000148.1 GCA_903954205.1 uncultured bacterium
CGACCGCACGAGACGCCGGACCCCAGCGCTCATCGCCCGCGAGCGCCACGAGGATGGACATCGTCGAGAGGGTCGGCGCGTCCCAGTCCGCGAGGGGGACGGCCGCGCCTTCTTGCTCGCCGACGAGCTCGGTGACATCGCGCAGGGCGGCGGCGTAGTCCGTGAACGACTGCAGGTCCACGAGGGTGCGGTCGAGGTCGAAGATGTAGGCCTGGGGCGGGGGCATGCCCCCATGGTCCACAATGTGGCCCATGGCCGACAACAGTTTCGACATCGTCTCCAAGCTCGACCGCGCAGAGGTCGACAACGCCGTGACCCAGGCAGCCAAGGAACTCGCCCAGCGCTTCGACTTCAAGGGCACGGGCGCCAAGGTGGAGTTCAAGGGCGAGATGACCATCGAGCTCGAGGCTGAGACCGAGGACCGCGTGAAGGCCGCCCTTGATGTCCTCAAGGAAAAGCTGGTCAAGCGCGGCGTCAGCCTCAAGGTGCTCGACGCCGGCGAAGTGCGCGCTTCCGGTCGCCTCAACAAGATCACGTGCCAACTCAAGGAAGGCATCACGCAGGATCAGGCCAAGAAGCTCGCCAAGCTGATCCGCGACGAGGGACCGAAGAAGGTCAAGACGCAGGTCCAAGGCGACGAGTTGCGTGTCTCAAGTCCGAGCCGCGACGATCTCCAAGAGGTCATCCAACTCGTCAAGGACGCCGACCTCGACTTCCCGGTTCAGTTCGTCAACTACCGCTGATCGCTGGGGCCGAACTCCTCCAATCGCGCGATGCCGTGGCGCAGGCCGTCTGCCTCGGCCGCCGCGTAGTCGTGGGTCGATACCCACTGCAAGGCATCGAAGGGACAGACCTCGACGCAGATCCCGCAGTACATGCACAGGCCCCAGTCGATGGTGAAGGAATCGAGTACGGCGACGCTGCGCGGTCGACGAGCCCCGGGCTCGCTGACCTCCTCGTTGTGACTCTCGATGTGGATGCACCAATCGGGGCACTCCTTCACGCAGAGCATGCACGAGGTGCACGCCGCCGCATCGAGTGCGATCGCGCCTCGCGCTTGAGGGACCACGTCACTCATCGCTGCTCCAGCCACTCGGCGGGTACGCCGGGCACACTCACCCGGCGTCGACCCGTCTCCTCGGCACCCGGCCATGGTGTCTCGATGCGCGCAACGAGCGGCGTGTCCTTGCGCAGCGGCGGCGGCCCGTCGATGCCGTGCAGCAGGAGCGGGCGCAGGTCCGGGTGGCCGCGGACCTCGACACCGAACATCTCGTGGATCTCGCGCTCGTGCCACGCCGCTGACGGCAGGGCATCGGTCACAGAGTCGAGCACGGGTGCGGCGCGGTCGAGGAGCGTGTGCCCCCACACCTCGTCCAGACCCCCATCCGCGGGGCGCCTTACAAGGTGGATGACGACCTCAATCTGCTCCGACTGCGGACGGTCCACGGCGGTGAGCAGATCGAGCCGGTCGTAGCCGTCGGCCACGTGGCGAGCGACCGCTGCGGCCCAGGGCTCCCAGAGCTCGCCGGGTGGAGCGCTCATGCGGGCACCACCAGGGAGACGAGGGCATCGACGAGCGCCTCGGGGCGCGGTGGGCAGCCCGGGACGTACGTCGTCACGGGGATGACGCGGTCGACGCCCTTGGTGACGGAGTAGGAGTCCCAATAGGGGCCGCCGGAGTTGCTGCATGCGCCGAAGGACACCGCTGCCTTGGGCTCGGGCAGCGCCTCCCAGGCGGCCAGCACCTGCGGTGCCAGCGCATCCGTCACCGTGCCCGAGACCACCAGAACCGCCGCGCTGCCGGGGGAATCCGGCTCCGCCGGCACGAGGAGTCCCCGGCCGATCGCCGCGGCAAACTCCACGGCGCAGCAGGCCAGGCCGAGGTCGCGGACATGGATACGGACATCAGGCCGCCCTGCCACGGCGTACTCCCGCTGCTCACCCGCCACATCGGCAGCGTAATCGCCCGGCGAGTCGGCAGAGCCGCCTCTGTCGGGCCGGCCCGGCGAGTCGGCACCCGTCACTGAGCGGGCGAAGGGGCGCGGGTGGACAATGGGCCCGGCCCCGTGGCCGCCCGTCGACGAAGAGGTGAACGTGAGCACCCAGGCCAAGTCGGTCGTCCCCCTCGGCCACGTCGTCATTCGCTTCGCCGGGGACTCCGGCGACGGCATGCAACTCACCGGCGACCGCTTCACCTCCGAGACCGCGGGCCTCGGCAACGACCTCTCCACCCTGCCCGACTTCCCGGCCGAGATCCGCGCACCCGCCGGCACTCTCGCGGGAGTCTCGGCCTTCCAGCTCCACTTCGCCGACCACGACATCATGACGCCGGGAGACCGTCCCGACGTGCTCGTCGCCATGAACCCCGCGGCCCTCAAGGCCAACATCGGTGACCTCCGTCCCGGCTGCGATCTCATCATCAACACCGACGAGTTCACCAAGCGCAATCTCGAGAAGGTCGGCTACACGTCCAACCCGCTCGAAGACGGCAGTCTCGACACCTTCGCCGTGCACGACATTGCACTCACGTCCATGACCGTGGAAGCACTGTCGGGCTTCGACATCTCCAAGAAGGACGCCGAACGCGCGAAGAACATGTTCGCCCTTGGCCTGCTCTGCTGGCTCTATAGCCGCCCCACCGAGGGCACCCTCAACTACCTCAAGGCAAAGTTCGCGAAGAAGCCCGAGATTCTCGCGGCCAATGTCGCCGCATTCGAGGCAGGCTGGTCGTACGGCGAGACGACCGAGGCCTTCTCCGTGCGGTACGAGGTAAAGCCCGCACCGATGCAGCCCGGTGCCTACCGCAATATCACCGGCAACCCCGCCCTGGCCTACGGCCTCATCGCCGCGTCCCAGCAGTCGGGTCTCCCCCTCTTCCTCGGCACCTACCCGATCACTCCGGCGTCCGACATCCTGCATGAGCTGAGCAAGCACAAGAACTTCGGCGTCATCACCTTCCAGGCGGAGGACGAGATCGCCGGCATCGGCGCGGCACTCGGTGCGTCGTACGCCGGATCCCTCGGCGTGACGACCACGTCGGGTCCGGGCATCGCGCTGAAGTCCGAGACCATCGGCCTGGCCGTCTCGCTCGAATTGCCGCTCATCATCGTCGACGTGCAGCGCGGTGGTCCCTCGACGGGACTGCCCACCAAGACCGAGCAGGCCGACCTACTCCAGGCGATGTTCGGTCGCAACGGTGAGGCACCCGTGCCGATCGTGGCACCGCGATCCCCCGGCGACTGCTTTGCCGCCGCAGTGGAGGCCGCCCGCATCGCCGTCACGTACCGCACGCCCGTCTTCCTGCTTTCCGATGGCTACCTCGCCAACGGTTCGGAGCCGTGGCGCATCCCCGACCTCGACTCCCTGCCGCAGATCGACCCCGCCTTCACGACGGAGCCCAACCGCGAGGACGGCAGCTTCTGGCCCTACCTGCGTGACGAGGAGACGCTCGCGCGGCCCTGGGCGGTTCCGGGCACGCCGGGCCTCGAGCACCGCATCGGCGGGCTCGAAAAGGCGGATGGCAGTGGCAACATCTCCTACGACCCCGAGAATCACGACCGTATGGTGCGCCTGCGACAGGCCAAGGTAGACGCGATCGCCAGGACCATTCCCCCACTTGAGGTCGACGACCCCAGCGGGGACGCCCGCGTCCTAGTGCTCGGCTGGGGATCGACCTATGGACCGATCGGCGCGGCCTGTCGCAATGTCCGCGCGGAGGGCAAGTCTGTGGCGCAGGCGCACCTGCGCCACCTCAACCCCTTCCCGGCCAACACCGGCGAGGTCCTCCGCGGATACGACCGAGTGATCATTCCGGAAATGAACCTCGGACAACTC
>CAJBMR010000149.1 GCA_903954205.1 uncultured bacterium
GTGCGTGGGTGAGATCACAGTGGTACGTCGGGACAAGCAACGGCTCGGTCGCCGTCTATCAGGGCGTAAGCACCTTCCCCTCGCTGTCCACGCTCGTCACCGTCACCGATATCCCCGTGGTCGACCTACCGCCGCTCGAGTCGGGGTTGGTCACGAATGGCATCTCCGCACAGGGCCGCGAGGGTGCCGATGCCATCGTCGCCGGCCTGCGCGACCGGGCGTGTGTGTCGCTTCCCCGTCCGGCGTACTGCCCGCCGATCCCCACGCCGACTCCTGCGCCGGCGCCCTCAGCCTCGGCGGCACCATGACCGCCCCCGCCGAAGGTGCCCGACGGGTGGGCCAAGCCGACCCTGTCGGACAACCCCGCCAGCGCACCCGGCGCAATCTCGAGCTCGTGCTCCTCGTCCTCGCCTGGGGTCTCGGTGTGCTCGGCACGCAGCAGGTGGCGTGGTCCACCGGAGAAGGCCTGCACTCGCGATTCTGGATCACCGCGGCGGTGGTCGGCGTGCTAGCGCTCATCGCACACATCATCGTGCGCTGGCGCGTGCCCTACTCCGATCCCTTCCTCCTGCCCATCGCGACCCTGCTCACCATCTTGGGTCTCGTGATGATCTACCGGCTCGATGTCGCCGCCGTGCAGCGAGCCGAGCGCAACGACAACCCGATCCCCGCACCCGATGTCTACAACCAGCTCACGTGGTACGCCGTCGCCGTCCTGCTCTTCGTGCTCGTGCTGCTCGTCCTGCGCGACCACCGGGTCCTGCAGCGATACACCTACACCTGCGGGTTCGTCGGCGTGATCCTGCTGCTCCTGCCGCTGGCACCCGTCATCGGTGCCACCGTCAATGGCGCAACCCTGTGGGTGCGCGTGGCCGGATTCACTTTCCAGCCCGCCGAGGTCGCCAAGATCCTGCTCACGATCTTCTTCGCGGGATACCTCGTCGTGACGCGTGACTCCCTCGCACTGGTGCGCACCAAGGTGCTCGGCGTACCCCTGCCTCGCGCCCGCGACCTCGGCCCCATCCTCATCGTCTGGGCCGTCTCGCTCGGGGTACTCGTCTTCGAGCGAGACCTCGGCACCTCCCTGCTCTTCTTCGGCCTCTTCGTCGCCATGCTCTATATCGCGACGCAGCGCTGGTCCTGGCTCGTGCTCGGCGGAATTCTCTTCGCCGCAGGGGCGGTTCTCGCCTACATGCTCTTCGGCCACGTGCGCACGCGCGTGCAGATCTGGCTCGATCCCTTCGCCTACTCCGACACCGGTGGCTATCAGATCGTGCAGTCGCTCTACGGGTTTGCCAACGGCGGACTCTTCGGCACCGGACTCGGCCGCGGCTACCCCGAACTCGTGCCCTTCGCCAACACCGACTTCATCCTGGCGGGCCTGGGTGAGGAACTCGGGCTCACCGGAGCGATCGGCATCCTGCTTCTCTACGCCGTACTTGTCGAGAGGGGGCTGCGCACCGCGGTCGCCGTCCGCGATCCCTTTGGCCAACTCCTTGCGGCCGGCCTGTCCATCACCCTGGCCCTGCAGATCTTCGTCATTGTGGGTGGAGTCACCCGGCTGATTCCGCTGACCGGCCTCACCACGCCTTTCCTCTCCTACGGCGGATCCTCTCTCGTTGCCAACTGGGTGATCATCGCGATCCTCCTCGTCATCTCCAACCGAGCGCGTCGCCCTGCCCCGACCCCACCCGCAGCCGATGCGGTCGCCACCCAGGTGGTGCGCCGATGACTCGGGCCATCCGCCGCATCAGCCTGGTGCTCGCGATCCTCCTTGTCGCACTCATGGTCAACATCACGCTCATCCAGGTCTTCCGCAGCGACGACTACCGCGCGCGCGCCGACAACCAGCGCGTGATCCTCGACGAATACGGCCGCCAACGTGGCCCGATTCTCACCGGGCCCGACGCTGTGGCGCTGTCCGAGGAGACGCGCGGATCACTCAAGTGGCTGAGGGTCTATCCCGAGGGGGAGCAGTACGCCTCGGTCACCGGGTTCTACTCCCTTGTCTACGGCGCAACCGGACTTGAGCGCACCGAGAACGGCGTACTCTCCGGTTCGTCCGATCTCTTCTTCGTCGATCGACTGCAGCAGCTCATTGCGGGGGCACAGCCTCGGGGCGGTGCAGTGACGACGACGATTGATCCGGCCGCGCAAGCCGCCGCATGGGCCGGGATGTCGGGAACTCGCGGCGCCGTCTTCGCCATCGAGCCATCGACGGGGCGAGTCCTCGCGCAGGTGCAGTCGCCGTCCTTCGATCCCAACATCCTGTCGTCGCACGACCCTGCCACGATTCGCGACTACTACGAGGAATTGCTCAACGATCCCGATCAGCCCCTCATCAACCGACCGATCGTCGCCCTCAATCCACCCGGCTCGACATTCAATCTCGTGACCGCGGCAGCTGCGCTGTCGTCCGGCCGATTCACGATGGACTCCGTGCTTCCCGGACCTGCGGAGTACGACCTGCCACTGTCCGAGCGCACGCTGCGCAATTGGACAGGCGAGGAGTGCGCGCCCGGCGGGGAGATCACCCTCGAGCA
>CAJBMR010000150.1 GCA_903954205.1 uncultured bacterium
AGATCACGCTCAAGGTCGAGTGCCTACGGGACAAGGTGCTCAGTCCTGACTGCGAGCTCGTCGACCGACTGATGCTCAAGTCCTTTACGGTGAGCCTGGCCGAGACGATCACGCTTGATGCGCAGGCCAACTTCAGGTACGCCGACGACCAGATCTTTGCCATCACGGTCACCGGCGAATACGTCGACTCGAAGAACTGGTCCCTGGCCGGCGCGACGTCTGCCCCGTGGAATCTAGGACAGGGACTCACGCTGGACTCCCTCAGTGCATCGATCAAACGCGCCCCGCGCGGGGAGCAGGAGCCAGACAAGACGGACCTTCTCGTCGACGTCAACGGCACCCTGAAGGGCCTCTCCTTCGGCCCGACGGTCGACGTCACGGCCCTCACGGCCCGTGTCACCAATCAGTGCGCCGCAGAGGAGACGCGCTGCACCCCAACCGAGATGCGCCTGCAGGTCGACGCGGACATCAAGGCCCTGCTGCCGGGGACGTCGACGCCCACGCCCTTCAACGTGCGCGCCGCTGCGAATCTCTCGCGTCTCACCTTCACCTTCATCGGCACCGCACAGGATGTAGCCATCGGGCCCCAGGGCATGCAGGTCACCAAGGCGCGCTTCATCCTCACCAACGATGCCGTCACCAACACGTGTCGCCCCAAGGGGAGCCCCGCACCCACGGATGGGGGCTACACGGCCAGCGTGGGCGGCGAGGTCGTGCTCTTGGGCTCGGCCTTCAACGTCAACGCGCAGTTCAACGGCAACGGCTACTGCCTGTGGGGCAGCAGCGGCGGCCTCTACCTCGGAGCACCGGGACTAAGCGCCAAGTCGGGCACTCTCGCCTACACGAACTATGCGGGCGGTGCCGTTCTCGTCACAGACACGCCGTCCACGGGCACGCAGGTCCGTCCCCGGGCCTCGACGATTGACATCTCGCCCAACCGCATCCAACTGAGCGGCGACTTCGAGCTCCCGCCGTCGGTGCGCGACTACCTCGGAGCCAACGGCCAGGTGACCTACGAGGCCAACGTCGGCACCGATCTGAGGTCCGCCGAATTCGCGCTGACATTGCAGATGAAGGACGACCTCGTGCTCTATGAGCAGAGCCAGGCCTCCCCTGGGACAAGCATTCGATCCCAGGTGACGATGAGCTCGGTCGAACTCAAGGTGTCCTACGACGTCCGCGACCCCAAGGCTCAGCTCAAGCTCACCGCAGCCGGCAAGGTCATCGTCCCCCGTCAGGACGATCCGACGGTCGCGTCCATCACGCCGATCGCCGTCGACGGCGCCTTCACGATCAGCGCGACCGGCACCGGGATTGAGATCAGTGCGGGTGTGAAGACGACCGACGGCGCCGTCGAAAATGCGTTTGGGCAGCCGGGCCTGACCATCCGCCGCCTGAGCGTGTCGCTCGGCTTCGCGCTGCCCGTGCCGTCTGCCAAGGCGGCGCTCAATGCCGACGTCACCCTCCCCAGGACTTGGGGCGGGTCGATCGGGATCCAGCCGGGGGCACCGATCAAGTTGGGGGTATCCCTCGACACCGCTGCCCCGTGCCTCGTGATCCAGATCGGCGAGGAGGAGATCGCCAAGCGCCAGCAGGCACTGGACCTGGCAAACCTCGGCGTCATCACGGCGAAGTTCTTCAAGCTCGTGCTGGCTCCGGTCGGCTGCTCCCTGCCCAACGCCGGCGGCACGCCGGACAAGATCGGCAAGGGCTACGCCTTCGTCTTCGACGGCGAGATCGTGGGCAGTCCGGTGAGACTCGGATTCGAGGTGGGTCTGGGCGACGGCCTCACGGTCAAGGCGCTCGTCGACCTGCCGAAGCCGATCGACCTCTACGCCGTCCAACTGTCCAACATGGATCGCACCAGCGGGCCCAAACTCGATCTCGACATCGACACCAAGGCGAGCAAATACGACATCGATATCGACGCCTATCTCGAGGTTGGCAGCGTGAAGTACGGCGTCGGCGTGGCCGTCGCTGTCAAGGGCAGCCTGAAGACGAGTGGCAAGAACTTCATCACCGCCCAGTTCAAGGGATATGCCACCGGCCGCCTCGGGCCCATCAGCCTGGTGATCCCGGAGAAGCGGGCCAACGGCAAGACCGGGCTCGAGGTCGACCTCAAGATCGCCAAGTCCGATGCAGCGAAGGACTCCGACAAGCAGAACTTCGTCCGCGCCGGAGCTGAGATGAGAGTGGGCGTCGTCGGTCTCAATCTGGTCCTGGAGGCCGACCTCAACTACGCCGAAGGGCAGCTCGTCGAGCTCAAGGCGGTCGTCGACACCACGATCAACATCGTCGTCGCATCCCTGCGGGCCCGGGTCCAGTTCGACCTGTGCCAGGGCACCCTGTCGCCGATCAAGCAGGATAACTCGGGCTCCAAGTGCACCCGCTTCTCGAACCTCTCGGGCGCGAGCCCGTCCATCCGAGTCGGGCTCACCGGGCGCTACCGGATCCTATGGTGGAGCAAGGACTACCTGTGGCAGGCCTACAACTCCGAGGGCAAGGAGGGTCAGGCGCCCACGCCGGACGTGCCGACGCCGCTGGACCTCTCGACGGAGATCCCCGAAGGCGTGGGTAATCCTCAGCTGTCTTCCGCATACGTCATCAAGAACCATGACGTGCGCTACTCGGCTCCCAATCGACCCCGCTTCTACGTGAAGACAACCAGGGGCGTTGCTTCGGGAGATATCCCTGCTTGCGACACGGCAAGAGTGGGCGCACAGCCATGGGCGCCGAGGGCGGATGACACAAACCCTGAGCTCTCGCCGCAGAACGTCTATCCCATGCAGGAGGGAGAGGTTTGCGGTCTCGAGGTGCTCATCCCTCTGCAAGGTGAGGACTCGAATGCCACGAGCTATGTTGCCAAGTGCTACGCGACCTACTGCGAAGTGACCACCGGCGGTGTCGTGGGCCGACTTGTCCCGAGGGATACCGTGCAAGGGGATGAGGCCACTCAGGCCCGCCTTGGACGCGACCAGGCGCTGACCGGTCTCACTGCCCCTCCCGGTTTCATGCCGCCAGGGGGAATCCTGGAGAAGGACGGATCAAGCCCGGCGGTGATCGCGGGCTGGGACGGCAAGAGTGAGCTGCGTGCCGAGGCATTCTCGCTCAAACTCTTCAACGAGCGAGGGCAGAACGTCTGGTCATTCGGCACCAAGACCCCAGATACTGCGATTTCCAGCCACTTCGAGCTCCGCGGCTCAGGGAAGTTGTCGCGCCTGATGCAGTTCACTCAGGAACGGCCGGGTGTCTACTCGCTGTCGAGGGAGATCGCCGTAAAGGCCGCTAACGGCGTCAGTGTCAAGCCGATGCTGGTGGTGTCCGACGGGATGTTCACGGTGTACGACGGATCCATCGGCAAGGACACCGTCATGTGGGGTGTGAAGAAGGACGGCTCGTGCTTCTACAACAAGGAGCGCGTCAGCCCGCAGGACGCGAACTTCTGCAAGAAGTAGTCGCTGGTGGGGTCTCGTGACTAGCGGGAACCCACCAGGGCGTTGACTGCGGAGACGAAGAAGCCCAGGCCGTCCGTCGAGGGACCGGTGAGCGACTCGACGGCGTGCTCCGGATGAGGCATGAGGCCGACGATCGTGCCGGAGGGATTGGAGATACCTGCGATGTCGCGCAGGCTGCCATTGGGATTGACATCGAGGTAGCGCGCGATGACCAGGCCCTCGCCCTCGAGGCGGTCGAGCGTCGCGTCGTCGGCGACATAGCCACCCTCGCCGTTCTTGAGCGGGATGACGATCTCCTCGCCCTCGGCGTAGGCATTGGTCCACGTCGTGTCGGTGCGTTCCATGCGAACGCGCTGATCGCGACAGATGAAGTGCAGGTGGTCGTTGCGGGTGAGGGCACCGGGGAGCAGGTGGGACTCGCAGAGGATCTGGAAGCCATTGCAGATGCCCAGTACAGGTAGGCCCTCGCCCGCGCGCGCGATGATCGACGTCATGACTGGCGCAAACTTCGCGATGGCACCGCAGCGCAGGTAGTCGCCGTAGGAAAAGCCACCGGGGAGGACGACGGCATCGACACCCTTGAGGTCGTCGTCGCCATGCCAGAGGGAGACGGACTCGCCGCCGGCGAGGCGCACCGCACGCGCGGCGTCGCGATCGTCAAGCGAGCCGGGGAAGGTAACGACGCCGATCTTCACCGCTAGTCCTCGACCCGGAGCGTGTAGCTCTCGATCACGGGGTTGCTCAGCAGCTCCTCCGCCATGCGATGCAGGTCGGCGAGTGCCGCATCGGTGGCGTCGCCGTCGAGGGTGATCTCGAAGCGCTTGCCCTGGCGCACATCGGCGACACCATGCACATCAAGGCGTGCGAAGGCACCCATGACGGCGCGGCCCTGCGGGTCGAGGATCTCCGGCTTGAGCATGACGTCGACGACGACGCGGGCCATCGGATCTCCTCGGGGTCGGCTGCGCCGCCAGTCTATGGGCGAGCCACGTGCCCCGGCGGGGAGGTCCGCGGGCCTGTCAGCGCCAGAAGCGACCGGTCTTGCGCCACATGGTCGGTGACTGCTGCGCCGAGGACACCTGGCCTGCGGCTCCACCGAAGTCACCGGTGCCCCCGACGATCGGGCGCGAGACGGGCGTGCCGTCCTCCCCCGTGGAGAGCGTGATGCCGGTGACGATCATGGTGCCGGTCTTGAACTCCTGCTCGAGCATCGTGAGCACGGGCGTAACACCGTCGATCTCGTCGTACTCGATACGGCTGGCGAAGTAGTCGCCGGACTTCTTCTTGTCGCCGGCGGCCTTGAACATCGATCCGCCGACGCCGAGGAAGGTGCCTCCGGGGATCTCGACGGTGGCGGGATTGCTGCCTGCGTCCTCGAACCACGTGAGCGGCTTGGCACTGCCCGAGGGCGCTGCAAGCTTGGCGGTGATCGAGCGGCCGTTGGCGCTCAGGGTGAGCTCGCCGCGGTAGCCCGACAGCGACCCCGTGCCGCCGAGGACCGCGAATGTCGATGTTTGCGCGGGGCCTGCCTTGCTCCGGGCGATCGTGCGCGCGAAGAGCGAACCGGTCGCGGTAACGACCTGCATGTCGACGGCGTCGGTCACGACACCACGGGCATCGCCGGCGCGGGTCGCGATGAGAACGTAGGAGTCGGTTGCCCCCGTCGCACGCAGCAGCGAGACGTCACCGATCCCCTGCGGGGCACTGCCCTGGTGCGCCGCCTCGACGATGTTGTCGAAGGCGAAGGTCTGCGCCTTCAGGTCCTTGTCGACGAAGATGTCGTAGGCCATGAGGTACTTGTCGCCCACCTTGCGGATGAGCAGGGTGCCGCGCGCGGAGGCGTAGGCCCCCGTGCCTCCCGTCACGGGCATCACGTGCAGGTCCACCGGCGGCTTGCCCTTGGGGTCCTCGTTGACGGACTGCGCGAAGATCTGGCCGTCCTTGAGCTGGATCTGCGATTGGGTATCGCGCAGCTCCGCATCCTTCTTGGGCGAGGGAGCGACCACGCGCAGCACCGTGGTGAGCGTGCCCACCTTCTTGCCGGCCATGTCGCTCACGGTGCCCTGGGTGATCGTGAGGTCACCGATCGCCTTGGCATTGCCGTAGGAGGCGACCTGTCGGCTTGTGAACTTCGCGTAGAAGCTGAAGGTCTTCTTCACCACCGCGCGCGCCGTGGGCTCTGCAGCGGGTGCCGGAGCGGCCGTCGCGGGTGCGGCGACGAGGGCGGTCGCGGCAAGTGCTGCTGCCGCGAGCGAGGTGACGATGACCTTCACGTGTCCTCCAGAGGTTCCCATTGAGGGTACGTCGTCGAACGAGGTCGAGGGAAATCGATGCTAGGCAGCGGGCGGCAGATCGCTGCGGTAGACGAGTAGGCGGCTCGCCGTACCCACGGCAAGCACATCGGCATTCAGCAGGTAGGGCACCTGACCCTGGAGGACCGAGGTGACGGCGGCCTCGACCTTCATGGCGAGGTCGGGGCACATCATGCGCGTGATGGCCATCGGGCCGATCTGGATGGTGTCGTCATGCACCGTGACGCTCGCATGGCCGTTATTGCAGCCAGCCTCGACATGCAGGTGGCC
>CAJBMR010000151.1 GCA_903954205.1 uncultured bacterium
CGATCGCATCGGTATCCTGGTCACGCGCACTCTCGATGAGGAGCGACGCCGCGCCCTCCCAACTCGCAAGTGCATCCTCGTAGCTCTCGTAGCCGGCGATCTCCATCTCCGGGAACATCAGCTGCTGCACTCCGTAGGCGGTATCGAGCGAGAGACCGATGTTGGGCTCCAGCCCTGCCATCACACCGCAGAGTGGCGCAGCGCCATCGACCCAGTCCGCGCTCTCGGCAAGCGTCTGCGTGATGAGTCCACCGAGCGAATCGCCCCACACGTAGACGCGCTTCGGAGTGCCGATCTGTTCGGTGAAGAGCGCGTAGATCTCCTCACCGGCACGCACGCCGTCCTCGACCGCCCAGCCGTTGCTCGCATAGGAGGATCCCGCCAGAGCGAACCCGCGCTGCAGGAGCGCCTCGCCCAGGGCCTTGTCGCCGGAGTCCCAACCGGGCACGGGTGTCGCGGTTGTCACCACAGGGTCGAAGTTGGGCGGGAAGGGCTCCGCGGGGCGATAACCGTGCGAGTAGAGGAGCAGCGTGCCGTTCCACGTCTCAGGCATGAGGATCTCGTACGCCGCTCCGTTGATCTCACCTACGCACGCGGCGGTTTCGCAGCCGTTGAACGGCAGCGCGGAGGACTGGTCGCGAGTCTCAGGGATCGCGGCAGCGGAGGCGCAGCCCGCGAGGAGCAAGGCGGCGGCGGGAATGACAGCCAGGTGAAGTCGGCGCATCCGGGCAGTGTGCCACGGCGGAAGGCCCCAGGAGGGGCTAATGGCCCGCCGTCTCCCAGTTCGCGCCCTCGCCCACGGACACGTCCAGCGGAACCCTGAGATCGACCGCGCCCGCCATGGCCGTCACGACCAGATCGCGGACCTCGGCAGACTCGCCCGGGGCTACCTCCAGCACCAATTCGTCGTGCACCTGGAGCAGAAGCCGGGAGCGGAGGCGACGGTCCTGGAGAGCCCGATCCACCTCGAGCATGGCGACCTTGATGATGTCCGCCGCCGAGCCCTGGATGGGCGCGTTGAGGGCCATCCGCTCCGCCATCTCTCGGCGCTGTCGGTTGTCGCTCGCGAGGTCTGGCAGATAGCGCCGCCTGCCGAGCAGGGTCTCGGTGAAGCCGCACTGGCGCGCCTCATCCACGACTCCGCGCAAGTAGTCCTGCACTCCACCGAACCGCGCAAAGTATTCGTCGCGCAGCACCCGCGCCTCGTCAGGCTCGATCCCCAACTGTTGCGCGAGACCGAATGCCGAAAGCCCGTAGGCGAGCCCGTAGGACATCGCCTTGATGCGCCTGCGCATCTCGGCATCGACCTCTGTCGGCGACACCCCGAAGACGCGGGCGGCGACAGTGGTGTGCAGGTCTTCGCCCTCGGCGAACGCATCGATGAGTCCCTCATCCTCCGAGAGGTGGGCCATGATGCGCATCTCGATCTGGCTGTAATCGGCCGTGAGGAGTGACGAAAAGCCCTCGCCCACGACGAAGCATTCGCGGATACGCCGCCCCGCCTCGGTGCGAATAGGGATGTTCTGGAGGTTGGGCTCAGTGCTCGACAGTCGCCCCGTCGCGGCGATGGTCTGCTGGAAAGTCGTGTGAATGCGGCCGTCACGCTCGGCGAGCGGAATCAGCCCATCCACCGTCTGACGCAGCCTGCTCCAGTCTCTCCAGCGCAGGATGCACTCGAGCACCGGATCCTCGGTTTTGGCGAAGAGTGACTGGAGGGCCTCGGCATCGGTGGTGTAGCCGGTCTTGATCTTCTTGGTCTTGGGCAGGCCACGTTCGCCGAAGAGAATCTCCTGCAGTTGCTTCGGAGAACCAAGGTTGAAGGCGCGGCCCACGACGTCATGCGCCTCACTCTCGGCCGCGCGGGCGTGATCGCCGAACTCAACCGAGAGGGCTCGAAGCGCCGCGATGTCGACCGCGATCCCGACGCGCTCCATGCCGGCGAGCACGCGCTCCAACGGCAGTTCCACCTCGGACAGCAGCCGGCCGGCACCGCGGGCCTCCACCTGCGCATCGAGAACGGCGCCCAGCTCGCCGATCGCCGCCGCCTCGGCCGCCAAGTCCTCTTCGCCTCCGTCGAGGGCCAGTTGCCCGCCCTGCCCCGGTGCGATCGCGCGGCTGAGGTAGCGCTCGCACAGTCCCGCGAGATCCCCCGCCCGCTGCCCCGGTTGCACGAGGTAGGCGGACAACGCCGTGTCTGCAGCAACACCCCGCAGATCCATCCCCTGGGCCCACAGCGCCAGTAGCGGCCCCTTGGCGTCGTGGAGGATCTTGGCTCTCTCCGCGTCGACAAGCCAGCGACTCAGCGCCTGCTGATCAGCGTCGGCCAGGGCCGACCACGGTCCGGTGGCCACCGCGCTGCCGTCCCCTGCCGCCAGCGCCAGGGCATCCAGAGTGCCCGTGCCGGCTCCCCACGAACCTCGGATGGCCACCGCGACCGGCAACGAAGCGGCATCGAGCCACGAGGACCAGCCCCCGTC
Organism: uncultured bacterium; assembly: GCA_903954205.1. Classification (GTDB taxonomy): domain Bacteria; phylum Actinomycetota; class Actinomycetes; order S36-B12; family S36-B12; genus Mxb001. The sequence goes on from CAJBMR010000151.1 coordinate 2,478, forward strand.
AGCGAGCGACTCCACCTCAATGCCAGGGCCGTCCTCTACCAAAGGCGCCTCGGTGGGAAGCGACTCAAAGAGACGATCCCGGAGCACCCTGAACTGCAAGGCGTCGAAGACTTCATGCACAGCCTCGGGCGCAGGGGCGCGGCGGACGAGTTCATCGAGATCGATGTTGAGGGGCACGTCGCGCACCAGCTCGGTGAGATGACGATTGACCAGCACCTGCGGTAGCGCGGACCGCAGCGCATCACCGGTCTTGCCCCGGATCTCCTCTACGTGCTCGACCAGGCTGCCGAGCGAGCCGTACTCGACAATCCACTTGGTCGCAGTCTTCTCCCCCACCCCGGGGATACCGGGCAGATTGTCACTGGGATCGCCCCGGAGTGCGGCGAAGTCGGCGTATTGCGCCGGAGTAAGGCCGTACTTCTCTTCCACCGCCTCCGGTGTCATCCGCGCGAGATCCGACACTCCCTTGCGTGGGTAGAGCACGGTGGTGGCGCCGGAGACCAGTTGGAAGGTGTCACGGTCGCCCGTGATGATCGCCGTTTCCAGGCCCGCCGCCTCCGCCTGAGTGGCGAGGGTTGCGATGAGGTCATCGGCTTCGTAGCCCTCACGCTCCAAGTAGCGAATACCCATAGCCGTAAGCACATCCCGCACGAGATCGACCTGACCGCGGAATTCGTCCGGTGTCTTGGCTCGCGTGGCCTTGTAGCCCTCGTATGCCTCGCTACGGAACGTGGCACGGGATACGTCAAAAGCGACGGCGACATGGGTGGGGTCGATGTCGCGCAGAGCGTTGATGAGCATCGAGGTGAATCCGTAGACGGCATTCGTCGGCTGCCCGGACGCCGTGGAGAAGTTGTCGACGGGCAGGGCATAGAAGGCCCGGTAGGCAAGCG
>CAJBMR010000152.1 GCA_903954205.1 uncultured bacterium
AGTGCGCGGTCGAGGGCCGCATGCTCTGGGGAGTGGGCATCGACCCCTCGATCACGACCTCGTCGCTCAAGGCGATCGTGAGCGCGGTCAACCGGGCCGTGCGCGACCTCGCCTAGCCGCCTCGGCTAGAAGGCGAGATCGACCGCACGCCCGGTGTGGGCGCCGATCTCAGACACGATGCGCTAGAGGACGTCGGCGGGCACGGCCTGATCAACCGTCAAGACGATGACGGAATGCTCGCCCGACTCCTCGCGGCTCACCTGCATGCCACCGATGTTGACATCGGCCTCACCGAGGATGCGCCCCACCGTGCCGACGACACCGGGACGATCGTGGTAGCGGAAGAAGACCATGTGCTCACTAATCGGCACGTCAACATCGAAGCGGTCGACCTCGACAAGCTTGGCGACATCCTTCGGCCCGGACACGGTGCCAGCCACGCTCACCCATGCGCCATCGCTGAGGGTGAGCCGAACGCGCACGAGATTGCGGTGGTCATCACTGTCCTTGTCCGTGGTCAGCGCGACCTCGACGCCGCGCTGCTGCGCGAGCACCGGAGCATTGACGTAGGAGACCGGGTCGTGGACCAGGCCCTGGATGAGGCCCTTGAGCGCCCCGAGTTCCAGCACGCGCACGTCTAGGTCGGCGACCTCACCACGCACCTCGACGTCGATGCGCTGCACAGCTCCGTCGGCGAGCCCGCTGGCGATCGCGCCGAGTCGCTCGGCGACCGGAAGCAGTGGCCGGATGGGCTCGGCGAGGATCCCGCCCTGCACGTTGACCGCGTCGGGCACGAGCTCGCCGGCGAGTGCCAGACGCACCGACTTGGCGACGGAGATGCCCGCCTTCTCCTGGGCCTCGTCGGTGGATGCCCCCAGGTGAGGGGTCGCCACGACGGTCTCGAGCCCGAAGAGTGGTGAGTCGGTGCAGGGCTCCTTGGCGTAGACGTCGAGTCCCGCACCGGCAACCCTGCCCTCGGAGATTGCGCGGTAGAGCGCGTCCTCGTCGACGATTCCACCGCGGGCGGCATTGACGAGGTACATCGTGGGCTTGGCGAGCTTGAGCTGCTCCTCACCGATCAGGCCCGCGGTCTCGGGGGTCTTGGGCAGGTGCACGGTGATGAAGTCGGACTCGCGCATGAGCTCGTCGAGGGGCACGAGGCGCACGCCGATCTGCGCTGCCCGAGCCGGCTGGACGTAGGGGTCGTAGGCGATGAGCTTGACACCGAACGCCGAGAGCCGCTGGGCGACGAGTACGCCGATGCGACCGAGGCCGACGATGCCGACCGTCTTCTCCGAGAGCTCCACGCCGTTGTACTTCGATCGCTTCCACTCGCCGTTCTTGAGGGCGAGATTCGCCGGCACGATATTGCGCGCGGCTGACAGCAGGAGCGCGACGGCAAGCTCGGCGGCGCTGACGATGTTGGACGTGGGGGCATTGACCACCATGACGCCGGCCTGGGTAGCGGCCTTGACGTCGACGTTGTCCAGGCCCACGCCGGCCCGGGCGATGACCTTGAGCTGCTTGCCCGCCGCGATCGCCTCAGGGTCCATCTGCGTCGCCGAGCGGATAAGGACGGCGTCGGCACCAGGGAGAGCGGCCAGGAGCTGGGATCGATCAGCACCATCGCAGTGACGGATCTCGAAGTCGGGGCCGAGGGCCTCCACGGTCGCGGGCGAGAGTTCCTCTGCGATGAGGACGACGGGCTTGGTCACTGGGTACCTCGATCTGTCGGCGGCGCCGCGAGTCTAGTCACGCAGTGGATTACGCGCGCGCTCGTCGCCGCCAGGCAGTGAAAGAGGTCACAGGGCCATCGTGCGGGGGCACGAGCCACGGCCAGGGATCGACGCGCACCAGCTGGAGTGCGGAACTAATGCGGTGCCACCCGGGGACGGGAGCGAAGGTTGCCGCAAGTGGGATGCCCGCGAGTTCGTCGACCGGTACGCCGATGCGCACGATGAGCTCGCGACGTTCGGCCAGATCCGCCAGGCACTGGGCGAGGAAGACCAATCGCTTAGACGACAGTCGCAGGCGCTGGAGCAGGGGCACATCCCAGACGAAGGTCACGGGCAGATCCGGATGCGACCTCAGCGCAGGATCATCGTCTCCGAGCGACTCGGCGGTGATCCACACCATCTCCGGCGCAGCGCCCGAGCCAGAGCTCATCGCCGCGGCCCCGGATGTCGTCGCGAGGTCGGGGTCTCGCCGCACACGCGGGTCGGCGTACGAGCGCGCCTCGGGCGGATCCTCCGGCGGCCAATTCGCGATCGGGCAGCGTGCTCGCAGGTCGCACTCATGGCACAGCCCCGGCGCGCGCTTCTCCACCTGCCACCTCGAGAAGCCGTACGGCTTGCCGGTGAGGGCGCCGACGGTCCACTGCCAGCCCACGCGATTTGCGGCGCGTGACCCGTCAAGCAGGTGCCGGAAGAACACGTCCTCACCGTCACGCCAGCCAGCGCCGTCACGCATGGACCACTGACTCGCCAGCCACATACGAGTCTGATTGGTGAGCCAGCCGGTGCGCTGAAGCTCATCATTCGCCAGATCGATGCAGGCCATGCCCTCGGGCCAGTCGTAGGGCTCGCCGCGCTCTTCCACGGAGTAGCGCAGACTGCGCTGGGTGGCGTCACCCAGGCGGGCATAGAGGTGCCTGGCGTATTCCTGCCACAGCAACTCGTCACGGAACGCCGTGACATCTCGCGCCGGTCCGCCCGCGACGTGATCCCACACGCGCGGGAGCGTGAGTAGCCCATGGCGGATGTACGGAGACAGGCCTGAGGCGCCGCGTCGATCGACGGGCCACACCTCATTACGCCGCGCGGCGTATCCGCGCACAGTGAATCCGGCGAGCGCGGCATCGGCTGCTCGCTGACCGCCGGGGATGGGTGAGGACTCGACCTCACCGCGCACGAACTCATCGAGGTGATGGCGCACCCAATGCGCTTCGCTCCCCCGCTCCGGGGCAGGGACCTCAGCCACGGCGCACGCGCCGAATGCGGATGGGTCCCCTGGCGTGACTGGGGTCGACGACGTGCCCGCCCTGGGTGATCTCGACCTCGTCACGAGCGACAAGGCGGCGCGCCGCCTGCCTGGCTGGCTCCATGAGGTCGCGCCATCCCTCGGGATCGACCGCGCGGGCCGCCTCACTCGGGCAGATGGTCGCGCTCGCGGCACGCGCATCGAGCAGGTCGAGGATCGAGGCCTCGAGCGCCTCATCCGTGGCGGTGAGCTTGTGGCGCCGGCAGGCGTCGGAGCAGTAGCGCATCTGATCCCAGTTGCGCGCCCACGCCTTGCGCCACTCCATGGTGCGCCCGCAGCGGGCGCACGTCTTGGGCTCGAGCGTCACCGTCACATCATCGACGCGTGCTGCCTCGAGCGCATCCTCACGACGCGGTCGCGGGCTTCGCCGGTGCCACCTGAGCCAAGGGATTGGGCGTGGGCGGCGTGATGAGGTGGAGGGTGTTGCCGTCCGTGTGCTGGAAGGGCTCGGGGCGATCCGAGATCGTCATCGTGGTGTCTTCGGTATAGGTCCAGGTGCCGTCGGGATTGGCCGTGACCGTCATGGAAAACGCTGTCGTCTTGAAGTGAGCCGTCAGGAAGGGATTGGAACTGATGCCGTAGTCGTGCGCGCCCAGGGTGGCCGTGACGGTGAATGTGGTGGCGTCGGCATCGCACTGGCCGCCCGCGAGCAGGACCTGGCCTCGCGGGATGGACGCCGTCAGCATGACCGTGTTGGTCGCCGGCTCCCAGAGCCAGTAGCCGTCCTGGTCGTGGAAGGTGGCCGTCTTGTCGGGCTTGGTGATGTGCGTGTGGTAGCGCAGGCCGTAGAACAACTGCGGGCCGTTGGTCTGCGGATCGATCGGTTGCGCTTCGTAGTTCTCGACGTAGACCTGGTCCTTGGCACCCGACTTGTTTGGGTGCACGTCGGCACCGGCCGTGCCCTGCCACACACCCGCAAGGGCACGCAGGGGCCCGAGATTGGCGAGCGTGTCCGGACTGATGTCAGCCGGCTTGGTGTAGATGGACAGAGGCGTAGTCGACATAGAGAGAGGCTAGGCCACACCCGCGGCTAGCGCGCTGCGGTGCCCTCGACGTAGTCGTCATCACCGGAGTCGATCCAGCTCTTCAGTCCACGAAGCTCGCGACCGGTGTCCTCGATCGGATGAGCCTCGCCCTTGGCGCGCAGCGCCTTGAACTCCG
>CAJBMR010000153.1 GCA_903954205.1 uncultured bacterium
CTAGTCGACTCCGACGCGTTCAACGTGGCCATTGCCGGCGTGATCATCGTCAATGCGATCGTGCTCGGCCTGGAGACGTTCCCCACTGTCATGGCCTCGTACGGCGACCAGCTCATCCTGGCCAATGATGTGTGCTACGGGATCTTCGTCGTGGAACTGATCCTGCGCTTCGCCTCCTATGGCAAGCGGCCGCAGGACTTCTTTAAGAGCGGCTGGAACATCTTCGACCTCATCATCATCGGCGGCGTCTGGATCCCGGGGGTGCGCGAAAACGCCACGCTGCTGCGCATCCTGCGACTTGCTCGGATCGCCCGACTCCTGCGCTTCCTGCCCGATGCACGCGTGCTCATCGCCACGGTTGTGCGCTCCCTGCCGCCGCTGATGAGCATTGTGGTCCTCACCTTCCTCATCCTTTTCATCTACGGCATGGTCGGCTGGGCGATGTTCGGAGCCGCCCTGCCCGAAACCTGGGGCACCATCACGCGCGCGATGCTCACGCTCTTCATCCTGCTGACCCTGGAGAACTTCCCGACGTATCTCGAGGAGGCGCTCGCCGTCACTCCGTGGGCCACGGTCTACTTCGTGTCCTACGTCCTGGTCGCGGCGTTCGTCATCTTCAACCTCCTGATCGGCATCATCATCGGCTCGATGGAGAGCGCGCGTGAGCGCGAGGCTCTCCGCGAGGCACAGGAGTCGGGTGTGTCGGGCGACGCTGCCCTGCGCATCCAGGCGATCCGGGACGCCCTCGATGCACTCGAGGCCGACGTCCAGATCCTGGCCGACCGGGAGAAGGGCGCCCGGGAGTAGCGTCTGGCCATGCCGCTTGTCGCAGGAGTCGACTCCTCCACGCAGTCCGTCAAGGTCGTCGTACGCGATGCCGAGACGGGTGACCTCGTCCGTGAGGGCCGTGCCGCGCACCCGGATGGCACCGAGGTGCACCCCGACCACTGGTGGTCCGCGCTGGAGCAGGCCAGTTCCGGTCTGCTTGACGGCGTCGAGGCCATGGCGGTTGGGGCCCAGCAGCACGGGATGGTCGCGCTCGATGGCGCGGGTGAGGTCGTGCGCCCCGCACTGCTCTGGAATGACACGCGGTCTGCTCAGGACGCCGCTGACCTTGTCGCCGAGTGGGGTGGTCCCCAGGCATGGGCCGATGCTGTGGGCAGTGTGCCGGTGGCGTCTTTCACCATCTCCAAAGTGCGCTGGCTTGCGCGCCATGAGCCTGAGCTCGCCGCGCGCGTCGCACGCGTGCTTCTCCCGCACGATTGGCTGACCTGGCGCCTGGCGGGTCGGCCAGCCGATGCGACCACCGACCGCGGCGACGTCTCCGGCACGGGATATTGGTCCCCAGCCGCCGGTGACTATCGCCTCGACCTGCTCGAGCTGGCCTTCGGTCGCGCCTACGACGTCCCGCGTGTGGCCGCGCCCCACGAGATCGTCGGCGAGACATCCGGTGGCATCGCGCTCGCGCCCGGCACGGGCGACAACATGGGCGCGGCCCTGGGCGTGGGCGCACTACCGGGCGATGTGGTGGTGTCGCTCGGTACGTCCGGCACCGCCTTCGCCGTGTCCAGCGCCCCCACGGCAGACGCGAGTGGGCAAGTGGCGGGCTTCGCCGATGCGACGGGTCGCTTCCTGCCGCTCGTCTGCACCCTCAACGCGGCGCGCGTCTTCTCTGCTGCAGCCGCCATGGTCGGCACCGACATCGAGGGTGCCACGCAGGCAGCCCTCGGGGCCGCTCCGGGCAGTGGCGGTCTCGTGCTGCTGCCGTATCTCGATGGCGAGCGCACACCCAATCTCCCGGATGCGACGGGATCGATCCTCGGGCTCACGCGCGACGCGATGACTCCCGCCAATCTGGCTCGCGCATCGATCGAGGGCATGCTGTGCGGACTCGCGGACGCGGTCGATGCGCTGCGAGCACAGGGAGTGGTGCCTGCGCGCATCATGCTCGTCGGCGGTGCAGCAGCCAACGCTGCAGTGCAGGAGGTGGCCACCACCGTCTTCGACCTTCCGGTCGTCGTGCCGCCACCGGGGGAGTACGTCGCCGATGGTGCCGCGCGCCAGGCCGCGTGGGCGCACCTCGGCGGCGACGAGCCGCCCGCCTGGCTCCTCGCAGGGGAGGTCGTGCGGGATCCGGCCCCGGTGCCGGCGATCCGCGAGGCTTACGCCGAGGCCCGGCGTACCGTCCACGGCTCCTGAGGCCCGGACGCACAATCCAGACATCCTCTCCTCACCCACGTTCGGCACCTGAGGGCCGCCGGCTTGGTGAGGGGGAGCCGTCCGGCCGCAAACCCGCATGCCGCCCGTTATCGACGCTAAGTCCGGTAATGGCGTCGATAACGGGCGGTGGCCAGGACGCGCCCACGGGCGCGACCTATGGTGCCGCGGCCTCTGGCGTGTGGTGCCGCGGCCTCTGGCGTGATGAATTCGTTACCCGTTCAGTCATGTCCCGGTATTGCGCAGGCCACATCCCGGCCATATGTTCGCGCTGACAACAATTCCCGGGGGCTCGCCCCCGCTTGAAGCAAGGGGACTGCGTGGCTGACTACACCCCGACCCCGGAGGACCGCTTCGCCTTCGGCATGTGGACCATCGGGCA
>CAJBMR010000154.1 GCA_903954205.1 uncultured bacterium
CTGCGTGGGATTGACGAAGTCCGTGACGATGACACGGCCGTGGGCGGGCAGCCGCCGGCGTGCCTCTCGCATGAGCTCCGCGTGACCGTCATGCAGGGCACCCATCGTCATGACGACAGCGGTCGGAACGCGAGCGGCTGTCGCGGCATCGAGTTCCACCCGCGTGGTGGCGAGGAGGGTCATCGCTCCCTCTCCGACAGGACCCCGCGCAGCGCCTCGGCATCCGCGGGGTTGAGCCTGCCCGCCGCCTGGGCGCGCTCCACGGTCGCGAGAGCAAGGGCGCGATAGATGCGCTCCACATCGCTGTCGGGCATCTGCTCGATGTGCGCGCGCACGGTCGCGTGATCGCCGCGGGCCACCGGACCCGTGAGCGCCAGATCTCCTTCACGAAGCGAGTTGTCGAGAGCCGCCGTGAGCAGAGGGCGCGCGATGCGTTCCGGCTCGGCAACTCCCGCTGCCGCCAAGAGATCCAGTGTCTGCGCGACCAGGGTGACGAGGTGGTTGGCACCGTGCGCGAGTGCCGCGTGATAGAGCGCTCGCCGATCATCAGAGACCTCGACGGGATCACCGCCCATCTCCATGACCAGGGCGGCGGCAATCGAGGATCCCTCACCGGCGGCGGTCACGCCGAAGGGGCAATCATCGAGTCGGTCGAGGTCGAGGCTGGTGCCGGTGAAGGTCATCACCGGGTGAGCGGCGATGGCGATCACACCATCCAGGGGCGCGAGGATCGCGAGGCCGTGGCGTCCGGAAAGGTGCATGACAATCTGGCCCGGGCGCACATCCGGCGCCAGCGACTGCACCACCTGCGGCAGGGCATCATCGGGCACGGCGAGGACGAGAAGGTCGCACGATCTGGCCACCTCGGCCGGCGAAGCGATGCGTACGCCGGGCAGCAGAGCCTCGGCGCGCACTCGAGAGATGTCGCCGCGAGCCGAGCACGCCACTACTTCATGCCCCGCCCGACGCAGGGCGGCACCGATCACGGCACCGGCGCGCCCGGTGCCGATGATGCCGACGCGAAGGCGCGGGGGCGGACTCACCACATCGGCAGGGTAGACGCATCGTCACTGCTCAGCGTCGGGCGTCCCAGCGCAGCCAGCCCACGCCACCGAGTCGGCCTGGGTCGCGCAGCCGCAGGGCCTCGAAGTGCCGCTCCACCTCGGTGGCGGAGGGCTCCTCGGGCAAAGGCGGAGCGACGACCTGATCTCGCTGGGCACTGAGCACCGTCCCCGGCACCGCGTCGGCACAGGAGTCGAGAGCGACATGGGCGGTGAGGTTCGCTGATCCATCGGGCAGCGGCTTCACCAGACGACCCCCCCGGTATGCGGCCAGGGTGCCGTGGCGGTGTCGCAACTCACGCTCGATGCGCACGTGTCCGTAGTCGGTGGCGAGGATTGCCCCGTCGTCGACAAGTCGGCTCATCCACTGCCACGCTCGGTCACGCGTGGTGCCGAGCTCCGCCCTATCTCCGGGCTCCCTCAGCGGCCACCATCTCTCGAGCCATGCACGAGCCTCGGCCGCATCAACGCCGAACTCAGTGCACGCATCGTCATCCTCGAGCGACGGTCCGAGGGTCTGGATGCCCCACCGATCGACGAGCACGAGTCGATTGACGCCGTCGTGGTCTCGCTCGACGACATCGCAGGGGATCTCGTCGAGCCACTCGTGCGCCATGACCACACCTCGAATCGGCGCGATTGCCAATGGCGCAGGCGCCTCGGAGACGACAGACTCGATCCCCGAGCGCCGATCTGGACGGACATCGACTCCTACCCAGCGCGCGCGTGTGGCCAGATCGCCTGAGCGCTCGCGAACGTCGGCGAGCAGACCGCCATCGCCACAGCCGATGTCCACGACCGTGAAGTCCGCCGGATGACCCAGTCGCGCATCCACTTCACGGACAATCTCCGCGATCCGCTCCGCGACAAGGGGGCCCGATGACGTGGTGAAGTGGCTACTCGGCTCCTCCGTCGACCAGAACTCGCGGGCGGCATGCCGCCATGCCTGCGACCAGGTCTCGGCGTTCATCCGCGCAGCCGGGCCCGACGCATCTCATCCACCTCGCGCGGGGCCAACGCCGCCACATCCTCCTCGGCAAGATGTCGCCCAGCGACGTCGACAGGCCCCGGTGCCACGTCGGCGTGCACCGTCGCGAGGCCAAACCGCCTCTCCCACGGACCCTGGGTGACGCGCACCGACTGGACCCGGGCATGCGGAGCGATGGATGTGCGCAGGGTCATGCGACCCGAGCGCGTCGCGATGACCTGGGGTGTGATGGCGCATGCGAGTGAACGCCAGGTGAGGGGTGCGCGCCACCGCGCCCGGGAGGGCGCGCTCTCGAAGGGGAGTGCATCCACATCGACATCAGGGAGCACTTCCGCGAGGAGCCGCAGAGCCTCATCCCGCGGAGCGACGGGGATGAGCACATCAGGCCGCACCTCGTCGCCCTGCACTCCGGCGATCGTGACGGTGACGCGCACCCAACCCCAATGCCGCCACAGGAGCGGGGACACGATCGACACTGCGTGCACGCGATCCGGGGGGATCGTGCGCGACTGCGTGGACAGCAGCCCCCGCTGGATCCTCAGCCCCTCCCTCGTCCGCGCGACCCGGAAGTCGTAGTTGGCGAGGAATTCCGTCACGACAGAGAGGATGGGCAGACCTCCGGTGATGATCACCAGGACGAGGCCCGCGGGTCCCTGGCTCAAGGAAGTGACGACGAGCAGGAGGATCGTCGCGAGCAGCAGGCCCGCGGTGACCGAGCGCAGGAGCAATCCCGCGAGAAGGCGGCCGGCCGGCACCTGTGCGAGTGCCTGCGACTGCGGTGCGTCATCGGACTCCTCCGCTCGGGTGACCTGGAGGATGAGGCCGCGAAGGGCATCTGCATCGGCGCGCGTGAGATAGCGCAGGATGATGCGCGAGTCACCAGACCCCGCCACTTCCACGCGCACTTCCACGAGTCCGGCTAGGCGCGCGAGGAAGGGGGCGACGATGTCGACGCTTTGCAGACGCGAGAGCTGGAGGCGGCGTGCAGACCGCTGGATCAGCCCGGAGTCCAGGCGCAGGTCGCCGTCATCGTCGATCCAGAAGGTCCGTCGCCACCAGGCAAGCCAGGCCACGGCCACAAAGACCGCGTAGCCGATCAACGCGCCGACGACAGCGAGCACCACAAACGGAATGCCGCTGCGTTCGACGATGGCCGCACCAGGGCCTATGAAGAAGAGCACCGCGGCAGGCAACGCAGGAGCAGCCTGGACCAGCGGACTCAGCGGGCTCGTGCGCCGGGGCTGCATCACAGGCCGGCGGTCCTCTCCTCACCGCGCGCTGCCAGTCGATCACGAAGGTCGGCGGCATCCGCGGGCAGCAGGCCGGGAATCGCTGCGTCGGTGGTGGCTGCCGCGGTGTGCAACTGCACGGTCGAGATGCCCAGCCACCGATCGATGGGACCCGCGCGCAGATCGACCATCTGCATGCGGCCGTAGGGCACGACCACAAGCCGGCGTACGAGGATTCCGCTCACGACGAGCAGGTCGCCTTCGCGTTCGGCGTATCCGAAGGAGCGCACGCGGCGTCCGATAATCCACCACGTCCAGACGAAGGCAGCGAGCGCCGCGACGGCGTAGACCACCAGCCACAGGACAGGCAGCGGCGTCAGTGCCAGGACCACACCTCCCGCGATGACGAGGACATACACAAGCACCAGCGTCACTCGCCGAGCCGTGGCGAGCCGGGGCGATACGGGGATCCAGCCGGCCACCGGCGGCGCGAAGGCATCGGCCGACGAATCCATGCCTCCACTCTGGCATGCTCCCGGCATGACCGAGGCGACCGTCGGCACGGGCATGGCCCCCGCCGACATCTCGCTCGACCTCGGCGACCTGCACCCCTCCGGGCATGGTGCACTCCGACTCAGGTGCCGCATCGACGGCCAGCAGGTCGTGGCAGCGGACCCCGAGCCCGGCCTGCTGCATCGAGGCACGGAAAAACTCCTAGAAGCCCGCGACTACCGCCAGGCACTCATGCTCGCCAACCGCCACGACTGGCTCGGCGCCGCAGTCTCCGAGATCGCGCTGGCCACCGCGGTTGAGCAGCTGCTCGGCCTCGAGGTTCCACCGCGAGCCACGTGGCTGCGCACACTGCTGTGCGAGATCACCCGGGCGTCCGCCGCGCTGCTCCACCTTGCCGGAGCAGCGACCATGCCACCCCGCGGCGTTGCCGTCACGCACGCGCCGGGCATCGCCGCTCGCGAGGCGTGGCTGCGCTGCCTGGAAGCCCTCAGCGGAGGTCGCGTCCATCCGATGGTGACGCGCATCGGTGGACTGGCTCACGACGCTCCCACTGGATGGGGCGATCAGATCCACGCCGCTGTCGAACTCACGCGATCGGAGATCCCCCAACTGCTCGATGCCATTGCCCTCACCGTGCCACCCGGCATCGCACCTCTCACCCGCGAGGCGGCCGTGCGCTGGGGAGTCGGTGGCCCGATAGCCCGCGCGAGCGGCCTGGATGAAGATCTGCGGCGTGACGCACCGGCACTCGCCTACCCGGAGCTCACCGATGTCGTGCGCGTTGTCACCGCGCACGAGGGAGACGCACTCGCGCGCTACCGCGTCCTCGCCGAGCAGGTCCTCGCCGATCTGGAGGTCATCGAAGCCTGCTGGGCGCGCACCCCGGAGGGCCCCATCGATGTCCGCCTACCCAAGGTCGTGCGCGCTCCCGAAGGGGCTGCGTACTCATGGCTCGAATCCGCCATGGGACCCAGCGGTGCGTACGTCGTCTCGACAGGGGATGTCACGCCTTGGCGCGTGCGCTTGCGGACGGCCTCATATGCCAACGTGCAGGCGATGGGTGACGCACTACCGGGCACCACACTCGCCGATCTCCCAGCAGCGGTGGGGTCATTCCTCTTCGTGGCGGGCGACCTCGATCACTGAGGTCGCGCTCGCCTAACCCTTGCCGTGTTCGCGCAGGTAGGTGGCGAAGCGAGCGCGCAGCAGCGCCTCGGTGTCCTCATCGATATCGGGGCTGTCGCCGAACATCTGCTTGAAGGCCCTGATGGACTCGATGATGGTGCCGCCTGTCGATCCCAGGTCTCCACCCTCGCCTTCGATAGCGACCATGCCGGGCATATGGGAGTAGACATCCACGAAGAAGCCCAGGTCGAGCCGGTGCTCTGCGACGTGGAAGGCACGCTGACGCAACTCGTCAAAGGGGAGGTCTTCCAGCGGTGCATCGGTCATGTGCGCACTCTAGTCGTCAAGCGTCACGGCTTGTCGTCGCCATCACGGAGTCGGCACAGGCTCTCGAGCCACAGAGCTGCACCCACGAGCACGGCACAGGCGAGCACGCCAGCCACGGCTGCGGCCATGGATGAGGCACCGGTGGGGGTGTCACGTACGCCGATGAGTCCCAAAGCGATACCGAGGTAGAAGCCGCCGATCAGCACCCCGGTGCGCGACGCCGCGAGCGCGAGGGCAGCGGTGCGGGCAGCCACGAGCGGCGGCATGGGAGGGGCGGGCCGTTGCACGCCCACGGTCGCAGCACCCGACACGGGCTTGCGGCTCAGTCGCCCTCGACTCAGCACGGTCCATCCCAGTACGCCGAGGGCGAGAACCCACAGGGCCACCGCGGCCAGCCAGGGCACCCCGAGGATCCGACCCGCGACTCGTTCCACGAGGTCCACGAGCACCCATCCGACGGCCATCGCAATGGCGGCGATAGCCACGAGCGGCACCCAACGGGTCGGTTTCATCAGCGACCGCCGCCGGGCTGAGCCCATGACAGATCCGGGCGCGCGTTGACGCCACGGGGATCAAGCCCCAGGTCTGCGATTCGACCCTGCGGGAGTGCGGCATCGGCGTCGACGTCGAGCCACGGCACGCATACGAATGCCCGCTCGTGCGCGCGCGGATGCGGCAGGGTGAGGGCCGAGTCGTCAAGGACCGTGCCGTCCATGGCGATGATGTCGACATCCAATGTGCGAGGACCCCAGCGGACTTCCCTTACGCGATCGCGGTCGGCCTCCACCTGCTGACACAGCTCCAGCAGTTCATGGGGCGCCAGGGTCGTCTCGACGATGATCACGGCGTTGAGGAAGTCATCCTGTTCGGGGCCGCCCACGGGTGATGTTTCGAAGATCCCGGATATCGCGATGACGTCGACGCGCTCGGCGAGGGCGTCGAGCGCCCCCTGCAGGTGGCCCATGCGATCACCGATGTTGGAGCCCACGGACAGGACGGCACGGCTCACGCGCGCTCCCGCAGGATGCGCAGCACCACGTCGCTCGCAGGCACGCCCACGGGAGCCTCCGGCTTGTGCAGGGCGATTTCGACGGCTTGAACACCGGCGAAGGCCAGGCAGCGGGTGGCGATTCGCTCCGCGAGAGTCTCGATGAGGTCGACGGGTTCGCCTGCCAACTCGGCGTAGACGGCCTGAGCCACCTGGGAGTAGTCGACAGTGTCGGCGAGATCGTCGCTGCCCGCCGCACTCCGAGTGTCGACGGCAAGCACGACATCGGCGATGAAGATCTGACCGGTCACACGCTCGGACTCCAGCACACCGTGGTGACCACGCGCTCGGATCCCGTGCACCTCGATCAGGTCCCGCCCAGCCCCTGCGACAAGTGCGCTCACGACGTCTCCCTCCAGGCTCGCGCCACTAGCACGGCATCACGACTGCCACGCACTTCATGTACGCGCACGCCCCAGACGCCAGCAAAGGCTGCGAGGGCTGTGACGGCGTCCCCGGCCGCATCGCGCTCCTCGAACGGGCGTGGCTCGCCATCGTCGTGGGCGAGGAGATCACCCAGGAACCTCTTGCGGGAGGCGCCAATGAGTAGCGGACAGCCAAGCGAGGCCAGCGAGTCGAGGTCGCGGAGCACCGCCCAGTTGTGCGGGGAGCGCTTGGCGAAGCCCAAGCCGGGATCGAGCACCACACGAGCGATATCCACTCCAGCCGCACCCAGGGCATCAAGACGCGCCGCGAGCTCATCACGCACCTCGGTCACGACATCGCCATACGTCGCGAGGTCCTCCATGACGTCGCTCGGGCCGCGCCAGTGCATCGCGACGTAGGGCACCTCGCACGTCGCGAGCCAGGGCAGCATGCCGGGATCGGCACGACCGCCACTGACATCGTTGACAAGGACCGCACCGGCCGTCACGCACGCATCGGCTACTTCCGCTCGCATGGTGTCGATGCTGACGGGCACGCCCTGCGCCACGAGTCCCTCCACGACAGGCATCACTCGGTCCAGCTCCTCATGGCCGGAGATACGCGATGCTCCGGGCCGGGTCGACTCGCCGCCGATATCGACGATGTCGGCGCCGTCCGCGTGCAGCCTGACCCCTTGCTCGACTGCGCTGCGGGCATCCGGCCACCTGCCCCCATCGGAGAAGGAGTCGGGCGTGACATTGAGAATGCCCATGACAAGAGTGCGATCGAGCTCGGCGAGGGCCGGGGGCAGGCCGCGGGGTCCGTGCACCTCTAATCCCGAAGCAGCGCCATGGCCTCGGCACGCGTGGCCGGGTCCGTGAGTGAGCCACGCACAGCACTGGTCATCGTGCGGGCGCCCGGCTTGCGCACTCCACGCATCGACATGCACAGGTGCTCACAGGACACCACCACGATGGCGCCCCTGGGCTCGAGGATGCGCATGACCGCATCGGCGACCTGGGAGGTGAGGCGCTCCTGCACCTGAGGTCTCTTGGCGTAGACGTCCACGAGTCGAGCGAGCTTCGACAGCCCGGTGATGCGTCCTTCCTTGCCGGGGATGTAACCCACGTGAGCCACACCATGGAAGGGCACGAGGTGATGCTCGCAGGTGCTGTACAGCTCGATGTCCCTCACGATGATGAGCTCATCGTGACCGAGGTCGAAGGTCGTCGTGAGGACGTCTTCCGCGGTGACGCGCATGCCGCCGAAGATCTCCTCGTAGGCCCGCGCTACCCGGGCGGGGGTGTCGAGCAGGCCCTCGCGATCGGGGTCCTCGCCTACGGCGATGAGCAACTCGCGCACCGCTCGCTCCGCGCGCTCCCGATCGAAGGGGCCCAGCGCAGGTGGCTCGCGGTCGAGGGACACCCGGTTGATTTCTGGGTTCACGCCTGCTCCTCGGAGCGCTGGACGACACCTTCTGCCGGAGATGGGGCGGGCGCGTGGCCGTTGGCATGACCGTGGGCGGTGCCATTCGACGAGCCGTTGGCGGGCGCCACCACGGGGCCGCGCACATCCGGCTGACGCAGGGTCGAGCCCGTCCAGGCAGGTCGCGGCGAGCGCAGGCGGAGGTCGGCGAAGACAGCCTCCACCTCGGCCTTGTCGAGGGTCTCCTTCTCGAGGAGCTCAAGCACGAGGCGGTCGAGGATGTCGCGGTTGTTGACGAGGATCTCGTAGGCCTCCTGATGCGCCGTCTCGATGAGTGAGCGCACCTCCTCATCGATGGCCCCGGCCACCTCCTCGGAGTAGTCGCGCGCATGCCCCATGTCGCGACCGAGGAAAACCTCGCCCTGCTCCTGGCCGTAGCGAATGGCACCCAGACGCTCGGTCATGCCGAACTGGGTCACCATTGCACGCGCGAGGCCAGTGGCCTTCTCGATGTCATTGGATGCACAGGTGGTCGGATCGTGGAAGATGAGCTCCTCAGCTGCACGGCCGCCCAGCATGTAGGCGAGCTGATTGAGCATCTGACTGCGGGTCGTGGAGTACTTCTCCTGGTCCGGGAGCACCATCGTGTAGCCCAGCGCACGTCCGCGCGGCATGATCGTAATCTTGTGGACCGGGTCGCCGCCGGGAAGTGCGGCGGCGACGAGTGCATGACCGCCCTCGTGATACGCCGTAATCATCTTCTCCTGCTCGTCCATCACGCGCGTGCGCTTCTGTGGGCCGGCGATCACGCGGTCGATGGCCTCGTCGAGCGCATCGTCATCGATGAGTTGGCCACCCATGCGCGCGGTGAGCAGGGCCGCCTCGTTGAGGACGTTGGCGAGGTCAGCACCGGTGAATCCCGGAGTACGCCGAGCGACCGCGCGCAGGTCGACGCCCTCGGCGAGCGGCTTGCCACGAGCATGCACCTGGAGGATGGCGTAGCGGCCCTCGAGGTCGGGTCGATCGACCGCGATCTGGCGGTCAAAGCGACCGGGGCGCAGGAGCGCGGGGTCAAGGATGTCCGGGCGGTTGGTAGCTGCGATGAGGATGACCCCCGAGGAGACGTCGAAGCCGTCCATCTCGACCAGCATCTGGTTGAGGGTCTGCTCGCGCTCGTCATGACCGCCGCCGAGGCCGGCGCCGCGATGACGACCGACCGCATCGATCTCGTCGACGAAGATGATGGCCGGGGCATTGGCCTTCGCCTGCTCGAAGAGGTCGCGCACACGGCTCGCTCCGACGCCGACGAACATCTCCACGAAGTCGGAGCCGGAGATGGAGAAGAAGGGCACGCCCGCCTCGCCTGCCACCGCTCGCGCGAGCAGCGTCTTGCCGGTGCCGGGCGGTCCGTAGAGGAGCACGCCCTTGGGAATCTTGGCGCCCACCGCCTGGAACTTCGCGGGTTCGGAGAGGAACTCCTTGATCTCCTGCAGCTCCTCGACGGCCTCATCAGCTCCCGCCACATCGGCGAAGGTCGTCTTGGGCATGTCCTTGGAGACGGCCTTGGCCTTGGACTTGCCGAAGTTCATGATGCGTCCGCCGCCTTGCATCTGGCTCATGAAGAAGAAGAGCAGCAGGATGAGCAGCGCGAAGGGCAGCAGCGTGAAGAGCAGGCTGAGGAAGATGTTGTCCTGCGGGACGACGACGTTGTAGCCGCCCGTGAGCTGACCCGCTGCGGCCTTCTCCTGCAGGAGTCGCTGGAGCTCCACGCCCTGGCCGGTGACGTACTGACTCGTGACGACAGTGCCGTCCTTGAGAGTCAACTCGAGGACCTGGTCGCCGTCGGTGATCACGGCGGACTCCACGCGATCGGCCTGGATGTCGGCTACCGCCTGGCTCGTGTCAATGCGTTCGGGTCCGCCGATGCCGCTCACCAGAGTGGATCCGACGAGGACCAGCATGACGGCAAACAGGATCCAGAAGAGCGGCCCGCGGAGGAATCGCTTGGCGTTCATCTGGTCGGCTTCCCTTGATCGTCGATGAAGCGGCAACGCGCCCCGGCACGTGGACATTCCCGCCCGATCCCTCGAAGGTACACCGGGCGCGGTGGCGAAGGTCGGTCAGCCGCCGTACACCCTGGGGTCTAGGACCCCCACCTGGCGCAGGTTGCGGTAGCGCTCGGCGTAGTCCAGGCCGTAGCCGACGACGAAGACGTTGGGGATGTCGAATCCGACGTACTTGGGCTCGACCGGGATCCGCAGGGCCTCCGGCTTGCGTAGGAGGGTGAAGACCTCGACCGACTCTGCCCCGCGCGACTTCAGATTGCTCAGCAGCCAGGAGAGGGTGAGACCCGTGTCGAGGATGTCCTCCACGACGAGCACATTGCGGCCCTCGAGATCGGTGTCGAGGTCCTTAAGGATCCGCACGACACCCGAGGACTGCGTGCCGGATCCATACGACGACACCGCCATCCAGTCGACGGTGACATGCGACTTCAGATGGCGCATGAAGTCTGCAACGACAATGGTGGCGCCCTTGAGCACGCCGACGAGCAGGAGATCGCGACCGGCGTAGTCCGCATCTACCTGTGCTGCCACCTCCGCGAGCCTGCGCTGGAGTTGCTCGTCGGTGATGAGGATCTCGGTGATCTCGGAAGGGACGTGGTCGGCGTCCACTCTCACTCCTCGCGTTCGTGTCGACGGCGCTCCGCGACCGGGGGGACGCGGCGGATCGCCAGCCTGCCATACGAGCGCTCACCGGCGAGACCGCCCGGGAGATCGACTCCACCCTGCCCGTGCCAGTCCGAGACGAGCGCCTCGAGCCGATCGACATGCGCCGAGGTGAAGGATCCCGCAGGACACCCGGCCGAGATCGCCGCAGCCCTGAGGATCCGCGTGCGCAACGCTCTCGGGAGATCAGCGAGCCCCACCGCGTCAAGACTCCCGTCGGGGGCGACCAGGGCCTCGCGCGCCTCCCGGGCCAGCGCATCGAGGGTGTCCGCGTCGTCGCCCAGGAGGCGTGCCGATCGCGCGAGCCCCGCCACGATGTCGGGACCGAGTGCATCGACCAGGGCCGGCAGCGCCTCATGACGGACGCGGGTGCGCGCGTACGCCGGGTCGACGTTGTGGGGGTCCTCCCAGGTGTCGAGCCCAGCGGCACTCGCGCGCACGACCGCGCGAGAGATATCGAGGAGGGGGCGGCGCCATCGGCCCGTGACGGGAGCCATGGCGGCGAGCGAGCGAGCTCCGGATCCACGCGCGAGGCGCAGGAGCACCGTCTCCGCCTGGTCATCACGTGTGTGAGCAAGCAGGATTGCGACCGCATCAAGCCGATCCGCAATCCCCTCGAGAGCTGCGCGCCGCGCATCACGCGCGGCCGCCTCGGGCCCGGACCCCTTCGACGTCGCATCGACCCGTTCGACCACCACCGGGTCGAGGCCCAGACGGGCGCACTCGCAAGCGGCGCGCGCAGCCACCTCCGCGGAGTCCACCTGCAAGCCGTGGTCGATCACTCCCGCAGCGGCCGGCCGGCCCGTGAGCGCGACGGCCTGCGCGAGTGCGAGTGAGTCCGCGCCCCCGGAGACAGCCACCAGGACACGCACGGCAGGCGGCAGGTCAGCGAGACACTCCTCGACCGCACTGCGCACGGTGCGTTTCGCCTCCGCCGGATCGACAGGGAGAGTCATCCGTGCACTCTCGCAATCCACTCCCCCGGATTGCCGATTTCGGCAGGGCGCGGCAGCGTCTCCGGGGACGACCACACGGCATTGAAGTCCTGCATGCCCACACGGTCAACAACAGCGCGCACGAATGCCGCTCCGTCGACGTACTGCCGAAGCTTGGCGTCGAGCCCAAGGAGGCGCCGCAGTGCACCATCGAGGGTGCCTTCCTGCTGACGACGCCTGTCGAAGCGCTCGCGGATGATCTCGACGCTGGGCACGACCTGGGGGCCCACCGCGTCCATGACGACATCCGCATGACCCTCGAGTAGCGACATGAGGGCGGTGAGGCGGTCGAGGATGGCGCGCTGCTCCTCGGTCTGCATGAGATCGATTAGGCCGCCCGATCCACGGGTGCCGCGTCGAAGGCCGGCGACGACACGGCCGATCGCGCTGCCCGCGTCGGGGTCGACGGCTCGGAGGTAGGCGTGCACCTCATCGGTGAAGTAGCTCGAGAGCCATGGCACGGCACCGAACTGCACGCGGTGGGTTTCCTCGTGGAGGCAGACCCAGAGTCGGAAGTCCGTCGGCGGCACATCGAGCTGCCGCTCAGCGTGGACGATATTGGGCGCGACGAGAAGGAGGCGACCCTGGGCGCCGAACGCCTCGTACTGGCCCAGCACCTTGGATGAGAGCCACGCGAGGACCGCGCCCATCTGGAGCGCCGTCGTGCGCGACCCCACCGCACGCACGACCCGATTGCCATCGCCGCCGAGCACATCGGCGACCGGCTCAGTGGCGGTGCGCAGTTGCTCCACGTTGGAGGTCACCCAGGCCCTGCGACCCACAACGACACTGCGGTGCGCCTCGAAGGGAGCATCGAGACCGGTCACATCAGCGACGGGCTGCACAGCGCGCTCACTGGCCCGCCGCAGTTGTCGCACCGCTGCCTCGACGTCCGCGCGGTCGTCGTGGGGTCCTGAGGGGGCAAGTCGCGCGCCCGTGGCGGCGGCGAGTGCCCAGTCCACGGGGTCGGCCATCCGATGACTGTACGTCGGGCACGCGGCCCCACGCGCGGGTGTGCGGTCTCTCACGCACGGGCGCGCTGGCCCTGAGCGTCGCTCAGGCGCGGCAGCCGCAGCCGCGTGGTGTCGACCATCGCCGGCTCGCCAGACCGGCGACTCACCTTCCGCCCGTTATCGACGCCAACGGACCGGTTAGCGTCGATAACGGGCGGATCGGAGGTCGCAAGTGGCTTTACATACCCCGAACGCGCGCGGCCTGCGCGGCAGTCAGGCGCGGCAGCCGCAGGCTGCCAGAGCGGCAGCCGCACGGTCGAGGGCCACCCGCGAGGAATCGACATCGGTGGTCGCATCGGACATGAAGGCAAAGGCGAGCAGGCGCCCGTCGGCGTCGACCACGGTGCCGGCCAGTGTCGAGACGCCGATGAGC
>CAJBMR010000155.1 GCA_903954205.1 uncultured bacterium
AGCGCAGAGGGCACGCAGGTCGAAGCGCCTCGACAGGCGCGCCGCTGGATGAATGAGTACGAGCGTGGGCAACGCCGACGCGGCCATGACCGCCACGCTCGCGATCAGGCTTCCCGTAATGACATAGGAAACGTAGGAGAACGCAAGCATCGCCACGGCAGAGCCGAAGCTGCTGAAGGAGTAAGCGGCGACGAGTGCCAGGACGCGCGGATGTCCGCGGACAACCCCTGAGGGGCCGCCGCCACCGCCGGACACCGCGTCAGCGCTCACGCGCTGACACTAGAGGGCCTAGGTGAGGTCGGGGACCGAAGTTGCCTCGGTCCACAGGTCATCCTCAGCCTGGCTGGCCTGGATTTGGCGGTACACGAGGTAGCCGATACCGGCCAGGGCGATGAGGAGCAGCAGTTTCTTCATGTGGGCCTAGGTGGACTTGAACCACCGACCTCTTCCTTATCAGGGAAGCGCTCTAACCGAGCTGAGCTATAGGCCCCACGCTGCCTCCGCACCAAGCCTGGGCAGCCAGGAAAGGGTACACAGGCACGCCGGATCACGCCCCGACCGGGGCGGCTCTCGCACCCAGCCGCCGGCCCACAAGCACCGCCGCTAGGTAGATGACCGCCGCGACCACGAGCAGGAATCGGTAGCCGGTGAGCAGGGAGAGGTACTCCAGAGTGCCGCCGATCATCGCTCCGAAGAGATTGGCCGCGAAAGCAGCGGTCGGGTTAGCCGCCTCCTTGAAACGCGAGGTGAAGTAGAGGTTGGCGCAGAAGATCGGGGCGAAGGCCAGCACCACCGCGACGAGAAGCCGCAGGGGCACGGGCAGGGTGAGCAGCCAGGCATTGGGCACCAGCCACGCGATCGCCAATGAGATGAAGAGGGCCGCGACGACCCATGGTCGGCGTGGCGAATATCGCCGGGTCACCTCGATCGCCAGGAGAACGGCGAGCAGCACCCCGGCGAAGACGAGAGCGTTAACCAGCCACGTGGTGCCGAAGAGCAACGCGAAGGTGGTGATTGAGCGCGTCTCCAGCAGCAGGAATGCCATACCCATAAGGAAGAGGTCGGCATAGCCGCGCATCTGTCGCAAGGGCCCCCCCACCACTCGGATCGCGATGAGCGACACGGCGAGGATGAGCCCGATGAGGATGAGGTAGAGCTGTGGAATGGACGCGTCCTTGAGATACAGGAAGGGCCGGTCATCCGCTGACGGAGCCGGAATCTCCTGACCCGCAGCTGCGATCGCTGCGCGCTCCCAAGTGGCATCGCACACAGCGTTATCGGCGGACTTGCCGATCGCCACCACCGCCAGCGACTGCATGGCAGTGAAGCGATCGATGCACGGCGCGTGGCCGAATACGTCCTCGACGGTGCCCGCAAGACGGTTGATGAGCCAGTCCTCGCGGTAGTAGTTGTACATCGCGAAGACACCCTCAGGACTGAGGTGGTCGTAGGCCTCCTGGATCGATTCGCGAGTGAAGAGATAGGACTCCAGCCTCAACTGGCTCGCACCCGAAACAAGAGTGAGCGAGTCGGGCAGTGCGAAGAGAATGAGGTCGTATTCCTTGTCCGTCCGCGACAGGAAGGCGCGACCGTCATCGATGTACGTCGTCACACGCGGGTCGGCGTACGGCTGATTTGGGTTCTTCTCTATGCCGATCTGCTGGATGCGCGGATCGATCTCGACGGCATCGACGTTCTGCGCGCCGCGCGAGAGGGCAAGGGCGACATCGGTGCCGGTGCCCGCGCCGATGACGAGGACATTGCGCAGCGGATTGTCGACGGCCCGCTCGTAGGGCCTTCCATAAAGCGGCTCAATCTCCAGGCGCTTTTCGGCATCGAGCACGTTCTGGTGCGGGATCCCGTTGACCTGGATGGCGGTGTAGGGCGGTGCCGTATTGGTGTAATCCTGGGTCGTCACCTTGTAGTACGGCGACCAGGAGACACCCGGGGTGAGCGACTCAATGACCAGCAGCACGATGATCCCAATGGCAGCGAGCCAAGAGACGATAGGCAGCGCCTTGCCATAGAGCAGCACTAGCGCCACCAGCATGACTGTCGGCCAGATCCACGACGGGGAGCGCAGGAAGGCCACGAGCGTGAAGAGGAGAGTCCCGCTGAGGGAACCGACGATGTCCCACCGGTAGGCGTCGAGAGCCGTGAACTCGAGGAAGGCGCGGCCGGTGATCTCGCCGAGGAGTGTCATCGCGAACGCGACAACGAGGAAGACAAGCGGCAGGGTCACCCAGGTGGGTAGACCGGTCGGCTTGACCTCGGTGAAGAAGATGAGCTCGCTCGACGAGCCTTCGATACGCGCGGGGAAGAAGAAGATGAAGGCGATGAGGACCAGCACGGCTACGGGGGCGTAGCGGCCGAGGTCGCGCGGCTTGCGCGCGCGCAGGAAGCCCAGGCCGATGCCCAGGAAGGACGCCAGCAGGATGAGGTTGGAGAAGTAGGACAGGTGGACGAGGTTGGCCCCTGACCAGCGGATCAGCGCGAGTTGGACGAAGAGCATGAGCGCGCTGGCGACAATGAGTCGCATGCGGGCGGAGAGCACGCCGATCTGCTGGGGGGAGGCCTCAGTCGTCACGCGCGAAACACTAGCGCCGCGACTTTGAGAAGCGTGTCACCTAGCGGACGCGGGTTGCGCATGGCTCGCTGAGCGCGGCGACCTCCGCGCGCAGAATCGCACGTATGTCCGCCTCGGATCGCAACGCAGGATCGGTCATGCACTGTACGCCGAGGCCGTCGATGAGCGCGTGGAGACGGCGGGTCTCGGTGTCGACGTCACGCGAAGCGTGCAGCAGGCCCTGATGCGCCATCCCCACCAGGAGCTCGCGCAGACCCTCGGCAACAGAGGCATTGAGTCGATGGAGCACCTCGGCGAATTCCTGATCTGCCGAAGCTTGCGCGACGAGGAGGAGCCAGACCCCCGACATGTGCCGACGCCGCTCGCTGACGGGCACCAGCGTGTAGAGCACCTCAGTGACCTTCTCCGGGTCCAGCTCGATGAGATCCAGGGTCAGGAGGTAGTCGGTGTTTGCCTCAATGAGCTGGTCGACCGCAAGCCCCATGAGTTGAGGCATCGTGCCGACGTAGTGACCGATGCTTGACTTGGGCATGCCCGCCTCAGCGGCGACGTGGCGTACCGATACTTCATGCGCCCCATCACGTGCGACTACACGCCACAACGCTTCAACGATGACTCGTCGGCGCTCATCGTGATCCACGATCTTGGGCATGCTGACAGGTTACAGCGTCGGATTTAGACGGCATCCGTAAAGGTGGCCTCAACGCCGCCGGTAATGCCCACGGTCAGGTTGTAAAGGACGGCGAACAATCCAGCGAGGATCGATACAAGAGCCACCTCGAGTGCAGCCACCACGACGGTGATACC
>CAJBMR010000156.1 GCA_903954205.1 uncultured bacterium
GCGCAGCTCGCCACGGCCCTGGGCATCAGCGAGGGCGGGGCCGCAGCTGCCCTCTCCCGGGCCCGGTCAAGATTCGAGGAATCCCTCGCTGGCGTGCAAGGAATGCCCGCCGGCTGACATAGACAGGGTGGAAGGAGGCCACCATGGCTGACGACACTCTCGATCCGATCACACAATTGCACGGTGCTGACCCGGCCCAGGGGGCGCCGGAGCCAGACCTCGATGCGATCCGCGCGCGCGCAGCGCAGCAGTCGACCGTCGTACCGATGCGGCGTCGGCGTACGGCGGTCACGGTCGGCGCGGTGGCGGCAGGTGTGGCGCTCCTCGCGGGCGTCGCGCTCGCAGGAGTCGCGGTAGGTCGAGTGAGCGCGCCCTCCGGCGACGTCGTTGCGGCACCTCCCGCCGATGAGTCGCTCCCGGTCGTGGGCGCCGCCTCGCCGCCCATCCCGGTGGTCGCGGGGCAGTCCGCGGCCGACGCGCCGATGGGTTCGCCTGAGTCGATGTCCGCAGCCGCAGGCGCTCCCATGGCAGACAAGGCGATGATTTATCCCGGCTATGGCACCTCGATGCTTCCCGGACCCGATCTCACCGATGAGCCCGGCACGGCTCCGGGCTACCGCCTCGATGCCGAGGGCATCGATCTGGAGGCGCTCGCCCGCCAACTCGGTGCGGCGTTCGGCATCCCCGGAGAGCCGACGAAGCAGGATTACGGCTGGGTGGTCGGCAGCGTCGACGGCACCGGCCCTGCGATCTGGATTGGCGAGGACGCGACGGTGTCGTGGTCCTTCTCCGATCCCACTATAAATCCGTGGGACTGCGGCGTTGCGGTGGAGCCTCAGCCCGCCCCCGCCGACGGCTCGGCTTCGACGTCGTCTGGTGCCGAGCCCGGTGCCCCGGAAGCGTGCAAGCCCGAAGTGGCCCCTATCTCCGAGCGAGATGCAGTGCGCCAGGCGCGCAAGATCCTCGCGACCCTGGGTGTGACTGATCAGGCAGTCGACGGCATTGATGTCGAGTGGGAGTCGGGCTCTGACGAATACACGACCTGGGTGACCGCTTGGCAGCGCGTCGCCGGCCAGCGCACGCAGTTGTCGTGGGGCTTCACCTTCGCCGGCGAGACGGTGGCATGGGCCAATGGCTTCGCGGCCGGTCTCGAGCAGGTGCCGTCCTACCCCATCGTCGGCGCGCGCACGGCAGTCACCCGCTCCACCGATCCCCGTTTTTCAGCCTTCGGTCCGACACCCCTCGACTACGGCGGCGTCGTGCCCATGGCAGAGGCCCGCGACGACGCAACCGCGTCTCCGGACGAGTCCACCAGCGTGCCTCAGGGGGACCCCAGGCGCGTGCAGGTCTACTGGGACCCGATGCTGGCGACCGCGGCGGAGCTGTCCCTCGCCCAGTACTGGCAGCCCGACGGCACCTTGCTCATCCTCCCCGCCTACCGGGTGACGACCGCCGATGATCGCGGGACCTGGGCGATTATCGCGGTGGCTCAGACGGCGGTGGAGTTCGTCGCGCCGACCGAATGAGTCACGCCCGGTAGGGTGTGTGCGTCGGGTGCGTGCACCCGGCAAGGAGGGATGGCCGAGCGGCCGAAGGCGACGGTCTTGAAAACCGTTGAGGCGTAACCCGTCTCCGTGGGTTCAAATCCCACTCCCTCCGCAGACAGCACGAGAGCGGCCCCCGGGGGGCTTCGGTGGACGACGTTGGATGCCCATCGGCACGACAGAAGGTCAGCGACTAGATTTCCCAACGCCGGCGTTCGTACCTGCATCGGCGAGAGGGAACCCAGCCCACCAGTGAGAGGCAAAGCGAATGCGCGGAATGCCCCTTGTCGTGCTCAGCGCCGTGGGCCTCGCGCTGACGGCGTGCGCCAGCCCTGCCTCGCCCTCAGCCACGACAGGCACGGCTTCCCTCAAGGTCCTGTGCACCGTTGACGAGGCGTGGTGCATCAAGCAGGTGGAGGCGTTCCAGGCAGAGACGGGCATCCCAACCACGTTCGAGCGCATGAGCGCGGGGGACGCCCTGTCACTCATCCGAGGCGCAGCAGGGAAGCCCGAGTTCAGCGTCTGGTGGGGAGGCGCCTCCGACAACTACGAAGCCGCCAAGGGTGACGGGCTCCTTGAGCCCTACCAGTCGCCGAACGCCGCCGGCGTTGACACCCGCCACAAGGACGCCGAAGGCCTGTGGACCGGCATCTATGCGGGCGTGCTCGCCTTCTGCTCGAACTCCGACACGCTCCGGAAGGACGGGGTGTCCGCGCCAGCTTCATGGGATGCCCTGCTGAGCCCGAAGCTACAAGGCCAGGTATCCATGGCCCATCCCAGCACCTCGGGCACCGCGTACACAGCACTCTGGACGCTCAGAACGCTTCTGGGGAGCGACGACGCGACCTTCGCCTACCTCAACGAGTTGCAGGCAAACGTCGGAGCCTTCACCAAGAGCGGCTCCGCTCCGGTGGGCAAGGTCTCGGAGGGGAATGCAGCCGTGGGCGTGGTCTTCGCACACGACTGCCTATCGGCGATCAACAATGGCGCGCAGGAATTGCGCGTCTCGTTCCCGACCGAAGGCACGGGGTATGAGATCGGTGCCACCGCGCTGCTCAAGGGTGCCCCGAACCCGGATGCCGCTCGCCGCTGGATCGACTGGGTCCTGACTGCCAAGGCACAGGAGATCGGCGCGCAGGCGGGAGCCTTCCAGCTACCGCTCAACCCGGACGCTGTGGTTTCCCCGTTGTCGGTGCAGTTACAAGACGTCACGCTCGTTGACTACAACGCGGCGGAGGCTGGTGCTCAGCGCGCCGATCTCACCACTCGATTTGAAGAGCAGATCGGGGCGGCGCCCACGGAGTAGGGCATTTGGGGGTTCGAATCCCACCCCCTCCGCCTTCATGGGAGCGGTGATGAGGCCCGTGCGGTGCGCTCAGCGCGGATTGACCGAGCGATAGACCAGCGACCACGCGCAGGTGAACCACGCCGAGACGAGTCCGAGCACCAGCCAGGCGATCATCGCACCGGGCGACCCTGTCACGAAGAAGCCGTCCAGCGCGGACAGGAACCACATCAAGAAGCAGATGACGCCCATGAGCACGACCGTGATCAGCCATCGACCCCATCGCGCCCCGATAGTGCGGAAGTTGACCGCGAGGGGGTTGCCCTTGCCGTCGATGACGGCAAGCAGGAGGTACGGCGTCAGGGCAAGGATGACGAAGCCGGGTACGACGAAGAGCGAGAAGCCGAGGATTGCGACAAGCACCAGGCCCAGTGACCAGGCGAGCAGCGGCCAGGTGCGATTGCGCAGCGTGTCGATCGCCGCTCCCACGGATACGGGTCCCTCCACGGCCTGCAGCATCGCTGCCGCGACGAGCCCAAAGGACGCGACGAGGATGACGAAGGACAGCAGCGCCGTGAAGACGAAGACGATCGTGAGGTAGGGCAAGACGCCCGAGAGCAGCAGGATGCCTTGAACCAGGGCGTTGGCGATGACGACGGGCAGCAGGAGCCGCCAGGCGCGCCACATGCGCGCGAATCCCGTGGCGAGCACGCTCACGCGATAGAGCGGCTTCTGCTCCGCCGTGGTGCTCATGACCCCTCCAGCACGGCCGCGTCGAGGACAGCCTGGGCGTTGCCCTCGAAGATCACTGAGCCCCCGACGGAGATCGACATGTCGTAGGGCGCAGTGCCCGCCGCAGTCACGAGGATCTCGGCGCCATCGAGCGTCGAGCCGACGCAGGTGAAGCCGGAATCCACCGCGCTGCACGTGGGTGCGACGAGGATCGGCACGGACTGCTCGATCAGCACGTCGTTGGCGGCGTTGCGCACGCTGGTGATGCTGCTGCCACCCACGGGGGTCAGCGATGCCACCTGGGAGCATGCCGTGAGCATGAGCGCCGCGGTGGACACGGCGAAAGCGGCGGCAAAGCGCTTCATGCCGCACCTCCGTGCGCCACAAGCTGTGCTCTCGCCTTCATCTGCTCGGCCTCTACTGCGGCATCCGTGATGGACGAAAGGTCAAAGGGCGCGGGCATGAGCAACTCGACATTGCGATCGAGCGGGGATCCCGCGAGCAACGTCGGGTTGGACAGCGGGGAGTTGGCGGCGAGTTCGCGGCTGAGCGAGGCCAGACCCGTCTGGCTCAGATCGCCCTGGGTCCACGTGGGTGGAGCAGCGTGGTCGAGGGCGGTGACGAATATCGACATCGTGCCGTCGCGGTTGTCCACCACATCGACGAGCTGCTGCTGCTGTGGGAAGTCGACGCACGAGGCGGTTGTGATCTCCCAGAAGCCGCCCACTCCACCTTGGCGCGGATGCGCCTTGATGGTGTTGACGTGGGTGTGGCCGTTGAGCCATGCGATGCAGACCGGGTAGCGCTGGAGCATCGCGATGAACTCCTCGGCGTGCACGAGGCGCTGTCCACCCCAGACCGGTTTGGCGTCGTTCTCGATGGTGAGGGAGTTGTGATGGCTGCACACCATCGCGAGCCGGCCCTCGGTCTCGCACTGTGCCAACTGCGCTTCGAGCCACGTGAACTGGTCCTCAGGCACCGCACCATCGGCGCCTGACGCCATGTTGCATGTGTCCAGGCCGAAGACACGCAGGTAGGGAGTGAGGTCCGCACTCCACCAGGTCTGGCCGGTGTCGATGTTGGCCTGGGTCCATCCGTGGCCCACGGGTCCCGGCACCGCGGGAGAGTCGAGATGTGCCTGCATGAAGTCGGTGCGCTCAAGCAGCTTGCGCGCGGGATCGGGAGTGACCGTCTTGAGC
>CAJBMR010000157.1 GCA_903954205.1 uncultured bacterium
ACCCATGCCGATCTGATCGACGGCGATGACGCGCCAATCAGGCGGGGCGTCATCGAGCAGTCGGCGCCACAGGTAGGACCACGTGGGGTTGCCGTGCACTGCCAGCAAAGTGACGCGGGCTTGGCCCTGCGCCGGGCGCTCGAGCACGTGCATGGTGACGCCATCGATGTCGATGGTGCGGGACCAGGCGGGATCGATCCCCGGGAGTTCGGGAGTGCGGGCGCTCATCGTGTCGCGCGAACTACCAGGCGATCTCGATGACGCTGGCATTCAGGCCCGAGCCGATGCCGAGGCAGCCAATGCGATCTCCCCCGCGCAGGTTGTCGACCTGCTGCGCGAGCGTGAAGGGGATGGAGGCGGGACCGATGTTGCCGTAGCGCGGGAAAGTCATCGGCACGCGCGCAGGATCGATGCCCAGGGCCGCGGTCACGGCCTGCGTGTGGACGCTCGACACCTGGTGGATGACGTAGCAGTCGAGGTCGGTCCAGTCGAAGCTCTCGCACCCTTCCTGCCAGGTCGCCGCCGAGAGCTCAAGACCGGCTTCGAGCAGGGCCCGGGAGTCGGTCCGCATCTGGTTCATGTCGCCCACGCAGATCCGGTGATGCTGAGTCGCGGCCCGGGAGACACCACCGATGAAGCGATGACCCTCCGGGTGCTCCGACGCGCGCCCCAGCACCATGGCGGCACCACCGGAGCCGAGGGTGAGCGAGGCGAAGTTCTCGAAGATGTCGGCCACCGTGGTTTCGGGGCGCTGCAGGCGCTCGATGGTGCGCTCGTGGAGGCCGCGCGATCCCTCTCCGTCGACGATGATGGCGTAGTCGATCTGACCCGCATCGATCAGCGTGCCCGCAAGGTGCATGCCGTTGACGAATCCCAGGCACGCATTGGAGAGATCGAAGTTGAGGCAGTGTGAGGGCATGTCGAGTTGATGGTGCACGTCGACCGCGGCCGAGGGCTCCAGGTGTCCCCGCGACACGGAGGTATCGATGAGAAGCCCGACGCGCTTGGCCTCGATCCCGGCGTCGGCGAGCGCCTTGGCACCGGCCATCGCGGCGGCGTCAGCGAAGGTCACGTCCTCGGGCCACCAGCGGCGCTCGACGATGCCGGCAAGCCCCTCGAGGAGTCCTGGGCGGACGTCGAGGCGCGCGTAAGTGTCCGCCAGGGCCTCATCGATCTCCGCGGAGGTGACGACGATGGGGGCCTCGGCGATGCTGACGGAGAGGACCGCGGTGTCGGTGAAGCGGAAGGTGGCGTTGCCGCCAGCAGCTCGGTCGCTCATCGGATCCCTCCTGCGCCGCGGTGGGCGCCCAGGGACACCAGTCTCACATGTGGCCCGGGGCCTGGCTCCCCGGGAGGAGCTCAGCCCTCCTGGGCGTCGCCGGACTCGCGATCGCGCATGTCGGCGAGGAATTGCTCCACCTGGGCGGCGATCTCGTCGCCCGTGGGCACCTGGCCGCCCGGAGCGAGGTCCGATCCGCCGCTGACAGGGGCGGCGGTGCCACGCAGCGCCGCGAGCTGGTCGTACTGCTGCTCAAGGGCGTGCACGATCGTGACGAACTCCTCGCTGCTCTGCAGCTGCTGTGCGATCTCGCCCTCGGCGCGCGACGCAGGCGCTCGCAGATCATCGACCGGGAGCACCAGTCCCGTCGCAGCGGACAGCGCCTCGATCGTGGTGATGGCGGCGGCCGGGTACTCGAACTGGCCGAGGTAGTGCGGCACGTGCGTCGCGATCCCGATGGCCTGCTCCCCCGCCTCGCCCAGGCGAAGCTCAAGCAGCCCGCCGATGTGGCCCGGCACCTGGATGTTGCCCGCCAGCGCGTGCGGACTGGAGACGAGCGACGGGACATTGCCGTGGATCGTCACGCCGAGGGGGCGCGTGTGCGGCGCGGGCCACGGGATGGCGGAGAGTCCGACCGTGAGGCGAGTGCCCGTCTGACGGACCACCTCGAGGACTTCATCAGCGAAGCGCTGCCACCGGTAGTCCGGCTCCGGGCCGGTGAGGAGCAGGAACGGCGTGCCCGCAGCGTCGGTGACCTCATGGAGGGAGATCTGGGGCATATCGACCGCAGCGAAGTGATCGGTGACGAAGGTCAGCACCGGCCGGCGGGCGCGATAGTCGAGGACCTGATCGATATCGAAGGTTGCGAGCAGTCGGTGCTCGCGGGCCTCAAGGAGGCGCGCTGCCATCGCCGTGGAACCACCGGCATCGAGGAAGCCGGTGAAGGCGTGCACGAGGACATGGCGGCCTTCGACAGGCGTGGGGTCGCCGTACCAGGTGACGAGCGAAGACATGGATCCTCCTTGCAGAAAGTGTGGCTGGAGGTGTCAACGCACGCGAGCCGGGAATCCTTCCCGGCTCGCACAATCACGTCAGGAGGTCTGGCCGTCCGGCGGATCGACTGGCTTCGGAGCAGCCTTCTTGGACGCCTTCTTCGCCGGCTCCTTGGCTTCGCCCTTGGCCCCGTCCTTCGCAGTCGACTTCTTCGACGTCGACTTCTTGGCCGCCGACTTCTTGGCCGGAGCCGGCGCGGCGGGGGCGTCCTCGGAGTCGCTGAGCTCTTCGGCCGCCGCAGCGGCCGCACCCTTGACCACTTCCGCTGTGTCGGCGGCCGCAGTCTGCGTCGCAGT
>CAJBMR010000158.1 GCA_903954205.1 uncultured bacterium
CGCGAGTCCCGCGCAGCAGGAGCGCTGGCTCATCCCCGCGCTGCGCGGGGAGCTGCACGATGCCTACGCCGTGACGGAGGCGGACGCGGGCAGCGATCCCTCGGGCATGACGACGACCGCGGTGCCGACAGGCGATGGCCGCTGGGTCATCAACGGCGAGAAATGGTTTGTTACCTTCGGCTCCATCGCGGCGGTCATCGTCGTCATGGCCTACGCCGAGGTGGACGGCAAGCAACTGCCCACTCTTTTCGCCATCCCCGCAGACGCACCCGGCATCGAGTCGATTGCCGACGTGCCCTTCACGCACAACTACCCCCCCGGGCATCCCACTCTGCTCTTCACCGATGTAGTGGTTCACGACGACGACATCATCGGGGGTGTCGGGCAGGGCGATGACCTCCAGCGGATGTGGTTCATGGAGGAGCGTCTGGGCATCGCGGCGCGCTGCGTGGGCGCGATGCAGCGGCTCATCGAGGAGTCGCTCGACTGGGCGGTGCACCGCGAGCAGGGTGGATCCCGACTCATCGATCACCAGGGCGTGAGCTTCCCCCTCGCCGATAGCGCGGCCGATGCCGCGGCCGGGCGACTGCTCGGCCTCGAGGTCGCCGGGCTCGCCGACGCGGGCGGTGACCCCAAGCTCATCCACGGCAAGGCCTCGATGGCCAAGCTCTTCTGCTCCGAAGCAGCGAATCGTTGCGCTGACCGCGCCGTGCAGATCTTCGGCGGGCGCGGGTACATGCGCACCACCGCGGCCGAGCGCTTCTGGCGCGAGCTGCGTGTGGATCGGATCTGGGAGGGGACCTCGGAGATCCAGCGCATCATCGTGGCGCGCTCACTGGAGCGGCGCGGCGTACGCGCCATGCTCACGTGATCGAGGAGCGATGGCAGATCTGAGTCGCCTGCTGGCACCGCGGAGCGTGGCCGTCGTCGGCGCTACCGACCGCGAGGGCACCTACGCGCACACGACGCTGCTCAACCTCGCGCGCGCGGACTTCGCCGGCCGCGTGGTCGGAGTCCACCCCACGCGCACGAGTGCCGCGGGCGTGCCGTGCGTGCCGACGCTCGCCGAAGCCGGTCCCGTGGACGCGGTCGTCATCGCCACTCCGGCCGACACGGTCGCGCACTATGTCGGTGAGGCCGCCGCCCTCGCCTGCGGTGGAGCCGTCGTCTACGCCGCGGGCTTCGCTGAGGCAGGGCGCGCGGACCTGCAGGCTGGGCTCGCGAGCGCCGCCCAGGGGATGCCCGTGGTCGGACCCAATGGCAACGGCCTGGTCAGCGTGATGGCGCGGGCGCCACTGTGGGGCGATGCCGTGACGCTTCCCGATGTCGCCGGCGGAGTCGCACTCATCTCCGACAGCGGCAATATCGGCGTGGTGGGCATGGCCCATCGCGGTGGCGAGGGACTGCACACCGTCGTCTCCACAGGCAACGCGGCGGTGATCGACACTCCAACGCTGCTCGGCGAGGTCGCGCTGCTCGAAGGCGTGCGCGCAGTCGCGCTCTACGTCGAGGGAGACGGTGATGGCGCGGCCTGGTGCGAGGCCCTTGCC
>CAJBMR010000159.1 GCA_903954205.1 uncultured bacterium
ACACGTACTGACACACTCTTTCCCTACACGACGCCTTCCGATCTCCTCGGCTTCGCCTTCGTGCCACGACTGGCCGAGATCCAGTCGAGCCTGGGGTTGGACGATGCCGGCCTGGGTGTCGTGCTCGCCATCGGTACGGCGGGTGGGCTCGTCGTGGGTCCCCTCGCAGCCCCGCTCATCCATCGCTGGGGCGCCGTCCCTGTGACGTCGGCCGTGGGCCTGGTATCCCTGCCGTTCCTCGTTGTCATGGGATGGGCGACCGTCCCCGCGGTGTTTGCTCTCGCGTTCTTCTTCTTCTGGGCTGCGGACGCGGTCATGGACTCGGCGATGAACACCCGCGCCCTCGAAGTGGAGTCGGCCTACGGCAGGTCGATCATCAATGGGTTCCATGCCTGGTGGTCTCTCGGATCCATCATCGGCAGCGCGCTCGGCGCGCTCAGTGCCCTTGCCGGGATTGCACTCGGTCCCTTCCTCGCGGTGCTCGCGGGAATCTCCGGCGTTGCGCTGATCGTGCTGTGGGCGGGGGGCACGGGTGCCGTGCCGGAGAGCGAGCAGACCCGCAACGACGACGCGTCGGGTGAGACGCATGAGCTGAGCCGCCGCCGTGCCCTCGTCGTCATGATGGGCTCGGGCGGAGCGCTGCTCGCGGCCTTCATCATGGCGGCGATCCTGGTCGAGGATGTGCCTGCACGCTGGGGGTCCGTCTACCTGACTGATCGCATGGGCAACCCTGAGGCCTGGATCGCTGTCACCTACGTCGCCCTTACGAGCGCCATGACAGTCGGCAGGTTCACGGGTGACCGCCTTGTGGAGCGCTTCGGCGAGGTTCGCTGGATCCGCTGGTCGATGGCGGCGGTGGCTCTCGTCATGGCTGCGGCCCTCATCATCGGGACGCCCCTCGCCTTCGTGATCGCGAGCGCGGTGTCAGGCTTCGGCGTCGCCACCCTCTTCCCCGCCGCGATGCGGGCAGCGTCGAGGCTGCCCGGCGTGACGCCCGCGACCGGCGTTGCCCTGGTGACGTGGTTCTCCCGCATCGGGTTCGTCATCTCCCCGCTTGCCGTGGGCCTCATCGCGCAGGGTGCGGGCATCGCCTGGGGCGTGGGCGTCGTCGTCGTCGCGGCACTGGCGATCATCCCCATCGCCGGCGCAGCCCTGCGCGAGCGCAAGGCATGACCGTCACGCCCTCCCAGGCAGAGCGCATCGCGGAGTGGGGGATCGACTCCCTTGAGCAGGTCGATGACCATCCCTTCGCCTGGTGGGCGATGCGCGGCGAGGAATACGTCGTCGTCAAGGCGGGTGACGCCGACGAGCGTCATCGCGAGGCGCTGGCGCTGGGTGCCTTCGGCGCCGGTGCGACGGAGGTCCTCGCGCGCGACCAGGATCTGGGCCTGCTGGTGACCAGACGGTTCCTGCCGGGCGATGACATCCGCCCCCTGGCACGTCGCGATGACGATGCGGCGACTCGTGCGATCGCGCTGCTCGCGGCTGAGATCCACCGCGACCAGCGCCCCGTGCACGGCCTGCCCGCGCTCGAGGAAATCGGGGCGGCGTTCGATGCGGCATCCGACTCCCGGCTGCCGGCCCCGACCGTCGATGCAGCGAAAGGCCTCTTCGCTGACCTTGTCGCGGACAACACGGCGATGGTCGTCTTGCATGGGGATCTTCAGCATTTCAATGTGCTCAACGCGGGCGGGTCCTGGCGCGTGATCGACCCGCACGGATGGGTGGGAGATCCGGCCTTCGAGGCAGCGGCACTCCTCGCCAATCCGCGCGGCCTGGTCGAGGGCGGCGATGCCCGCGGCATGGACGGGCACGAGCTTGCCGTCAAGGCTCGACGACGTGCGGAGATCTACGCCGAGGCGACCGGCTACGACGTGGATCGGCTGCGCGCCTGGGGATTCGTGGGCTGCGTCATCGCTGAGTTATGGATGATCGAATCCCACGATCTCGTGCACGGCGCGCCGCTGGCTGTGGCCGAGGCGCTCCTCGTCCAGGGCCTGTGACGGTGTCGATCAGCCGCGCAGCGATCCAGCGACATCGATGACGAAGCGGTAGCGCACATCCGAGTCCTTGACGCGCTGCCATGCCTCGTTGATATCAGCGATGTCGATGACCTCGACGTCGGCGACGATCCCATGCTCGGCGCAGAAGTCGAGCATCTCCTGCTTCGTCTCGATGCCGGCGAGCTTCTCGCCGATGATGGTGCGGGCCTCACCCACGAGGTTGCCGGCGTTGAAGCTCAGCGGCTCGACAGGCAGGCCCACGATGGCCAGGGTGCCGCGGCTCTTGAGCAGACCGAGGTAGGCATCGACGTCGATGGCGGCGGAAACGGTGCTGAGGATCATGTCGAAGGACTTCGACAGGGGTCGCAGGGCCGCGCGATCATGGGTGGCGATGAACGCGTCGGCGCCGAGCCGCAGGGCGTCAGCCTCCTTGCCTGGACTATGGCTGAAGACCGTCACGCGCGCTCCCATGGCCTTGGCAATGCGCACGGCGACGTGACCGAGTCCGCCGAGTCCGATGACCCCGATCTCCTTGCCGGGTCCCGCATAGTCCTTGAGCGGCGGATAGACCGTGATGCCCGCGCAGAGAAGGGGAGCGACCGCGTAGGTGTCGGGGCTCTCGGGGATGCGCAGCACGTAATGCTCGTCGACCACGATGCGCTCGGAGTAACCGCCGTAGGTCGGCGTCTCGCCGTCCTGCTCGTAGCCGTTGTAGGTCGTGGACCACGTGGGGCAGTGGTTCTCGTCTCCGGCCGTGCACGCGTCGCACGTGCCGCACGAGGCGACGTAGCAGCCGACACCCACCCGGTCGCCCATCGCGTGCTTGGTGACCTCGGAGCCGACCTCGGTGACGCGTCCGACGATCTCGTGGCCCGGCACCATGGGGAAGATGTCCATGCCCCAGTCGGCCTCTGCCTGGTGAATGTCGGAGTGGCAGACCCCGCAGGCGTCGATCTCGATGAGGACGTCGCGCGGTCCCACCTCACGGCGCTCAATGGTGGTCGGGGCCAGGCGTGCGCCCGCCTCCGCTGCGGCGTAGGCCCGTGCCTGCATGGTGCTCCTTTAGGTCGTTGAGGTGCCGAACTCCAGAAGCGTAGTCGTCGCGTAGTGCTCGCCCGGTCGCAGGACGCAGGGGCCGAGCTCCGGCTGGTTGGGCGCGTCGGGCATGCGCTGTGTCTCCAGCGACATCGACTGGTGCACCTCGAAGGGCGACCGGAGGTTGTTGCCGCTGTAGACCTGCATGCCCGGCGCATCCGTGAACACGCGGAGCACCCGCCCGGTGGCGGGATGGGTCAGGACAGCGCCGAGGCGCATGTCCCCTTCGGCGCCCTCGAGCAGGTAGCAATCGTCGAGTCCGCCCGTGGCCTCCAGGATCGGACCGAGCACACGAGATGCGCGCATGTCGTAGGGCGTGCTCTCGACGTCGACGATGCCGGTGGGAATCTGGAATTCGTCGTAGACGAGTTTGCGGGCGGCCGGGACCTGGAGTTCGTGGTCGGCGATGGAGTGCGATCCGGCGAGATTCCAGTAGGCGTGGTTGGCCATGCTGATGACGGTCGGCGCATCAGTGGTGGCTTCGTAGTGCGTCTCGATCCGCCCGTCACTCAAGACATAGGTCGTCCGCGCCGAGACCGTCCCGGGGAATCCCATGTCGGCGTCGGGGCTGATCAGCGAGAAGCGGATCCTCGCGCTGCTGTCATCGTCGGAGATCTCATCGACGTTCCAGATGAGCCGATCCCAGCCCATGCTGCCGCCGTGGAGGGTGTTGGGACCGTTGTTGACATCGAGTGGGTACTCAACACCGTCGAGTACGAACGTGCCGCCGGCGATCCGGTTGGCGTAGCGGCCCAGCGTCGCGCCGAGGTGAGGATTGAGCGGGCGGATCGCGTGGTCGGCCACGGTCGGCAGGGCGAGGTGGACGCCTCCGAGAGTGCCGTCACGGTCGGGTACGTCGACCTCGCGGATCGCCGCACCCAACGAGAGGAGTTGCACCCGCATGCGGGGGAAGGTGATCTCGATGACGGTGACGTCGCCGGCATCGGTGGTCCCTGACCAGGTGGTGACGCTCATGAGGTGCCCAATGCCGCGTCGACGACGGTGCGGGCCGCCTGTTGCACCTCGGCGAGATGCTCGGGCCCGCGGAAGGACTCGGCGTAGATCTTGTAGACATCCTCGGTGCCCGACGGGCGCGCAGCAAACCAGGCGCTTGCCGACTCGACCTTGAGGCCGCCGATGGGTGCGTCATTGCCCGGTGCGCGCGTAAGGACGCGGGTGATGGGCTCTCCGGCGAGTTCGGTTGAGGTGACCTGCTCGGGGGAGAGTGCCGCGAGAGCCGCCTTCTGCTCGCGCGTGGCGGGTGCATCCACGCGTGCGTACGCCGGGTCGCCGTGGACCTCGGTGAGGCGCCGGTAGCGGGCCGATGGTGACTCGCCCGTCTCCGCGAGGATCTCCGAGGCGAGCAGCGCGAGAATGATGCCGTCCTTGTCGGTTGTCCAGACGGATCCGTCGCGACGCAGGAACGATGCGCCCGCGGATTCCTCACCGCCGAAGCCGACGCTGCCGTCGATGAGGCCGGGCACGAACCACTTGAAGCCGACGGGCACCTCCCAGAGCCGCCGGTTGAGTGCTGCGGTGACGCGGTCGATCATCGAGGAACTCACCACGGTCTTGCCGACGGCGGCATCCGCGCTCCATCCCTCTCGCCGCGAGAAGAGGTAGTCGATCGCGACGGAGAGGAAGTGATTGGGATTCATCAGTCCGCCATCGGGGGTGACGATGCCGTGCCTGTCTGAGTCGGCGTCATTGCCTGTCGCGATGTCGTAGTCCAGGCGACGCTCGATCAGCGAGGCCATCGCGTGGGGGGAGGAGCAGTCCATGCGGATGTTGCCATCCCAGTCCAGCGTCATGAAGCGCCAGGTGGGATCGACGCGAGGGTTCACCACCGTGAGGTCGAGGTCGTAGGCGTCGGCGATCGCCGCCCAGTATTCGACGCTGGCACCACCGAGCGGATCCGCTCCGATGCGCACACCGGCCACCCGGATCGCATCGAGGTTGACCACGGAGGGCAGGTCATCGACATAGTGGCGCAGGAAGTCATAGCGGTGGGTCGTCGCTGCTGCCAGGGCGCGGGGGAGTGTCACTCGGCGGACGCCCTCGAGGCCCGCGGCGAGCAACTCATTGGCGCGGTTCTGGATCACGGAGGTGATCTCGGAGCCCGCGGGGCCACCATCGGGCGGGTTGTACTTGAAGCCGCCGTCGCGGGGCGGGTTGTGGCTCGGCGTGACGACGATGCCATCGGCGCGCCCGGGATCTGTGGCCGAGCGCCCCGCGTTGTGCCGCAGGATCGCGTGCGACACCGCCGGTGTGGGCGTGAGTCCGTCGCGGGAGTCGATGGCCACCGTCACACCGTGCGCGGCGAGCACCTCCAGTGCCGTGGCCCAGGCCGGCTGGCTCAGGGCATGACTGTCGCGACCGAGGTAGAGCGGACCGTTGATGCCCTCCTTCTTGCGGTACTCCGCAATGGCCTGCGTGGTGGCGGCGATGTGGTCGTCGTTGAATGCCTGGGCGAACGACGATCCGCGATGGCCGGAGGTGCCGAAGGCAACGCGTTGCGCTGGATCCGCCACGTCGGGATGCCCGGTGTAGTACGCCGTGACCAGGGCGGCGATGTCGATGAGATCGGAATCCTGGGCCACCTGTCCGGCGCGCGGGTGCGTCGTCATGGGGCCATCCTGCCCCGTCCCGGTTGCGGGCCGCAGGCCATAGGCTCGATGTGTGGCGCGCGACGAGGTGGCGGTGATCTCGCGCGAGGGTGTCCCGGACCGTCGCTACTTCCGCACCCCCGCCACGGCGCCCGGGCCGAGCGGTCCGCAGATGCTCCGCGCCATCCGGACGATCCGATCCGACTCGCTCGGCTTCCTCGAGCAGATGGCCCGCGCCTACGGCCCGGTTGTGCAGTTCCCGATTCCGTCACCGCCGACCTATCTCGTCTCCGATCCGGAGGCCGTACGCCGGGTTCTCGTCACCCATGCGCGCGAGTACGACAAGGAGACGATCCAGTACCGCTCGCTCTCGCTTGTCACGGGCGAGGGCCTGCTCACCACGTCGGGTGAGGTGTGGCGCCG
>CAJBMR010000160.1 GCA_903954205.1 uncultured bacterium
CGACCAGTTTCATCGGCCGCTGCGCGACCGTCACGAGCCTGGGGATCACCTCGCGCAGGAGCGGGCGGACGCGACCGAATACATAGCGGCGCAGAGGAGCCACCGCGAAGGCGGCGAGGAAGAGGATGACCACGGCGATGACGACAATCACCGCCCACGCGGGTGGATCGAAGGTGAAGTCGGCCTGGGTGCCCGCCGCAATGCCGAAGCCCAGCAGCAGGAGCAGGTGCACGACGAAGGCGGCCACCTGCGATACGCCGACACTCGCGCCCGCGAGGGCAGGATGCAGTCCCGCCTTGGTGAGGAAGCGCATATTGATCGCCACCGAGCCCAGGGTCGGTGGCGATACGAGGGTGGCGAAGTCGCCGGCTACCTGGGCGAGCATCGTGCGGTGCAGCGGGATGCGCTCGGGGACGAATCCGGAGAGCGACCATGCTGCGCCGACGTAGGTCACCAGAGCGGCGACGACGGCGACGGCGAGCCACTCGAGGGAAGCCGAGGTGAGCAGCTCGCCGAGATCGACCTGGGCGAGCTGCGAGAGCAGGACGTAGGCGGCAATGGTGCCGACGACGATCATGATGAGCGTGCGCGGCTTGATCCGCTCGACGTTGATCTGCTCGACCTCGCCGTCGGGGCGGATCTCCACGAGGGCGTCGCGCAGGTGGACCATGAGGTCGCGGTTCTTGCGCATGGCCTTGCGCGTGGTCGGCGTCAGGGCCACCGGCTGCAGCACGGGTAGCGCACGAGCCAGGCCGGGTACGCCGAGGACCTTGCGACCGGTGCGGATGGCGCGATCCGCGCCGGCGATCAGGGCGAGGGTGCACAGCAACTCGGCCACGTCGATGCGCTGCGCGACGTCACCGGCCGCGACGGTGCCGCTCGCCTCCCCGACGAGCCACACCTTGCCCTCGCGGTCGAGGAGGATGTTTTCGCTCGTGAGGCTGCGGTGCGCGATCTCGTTGTCGTGCAGGGTGCGCATAGCGCGCCACGCCTGCTCGAGGTCATCGTCGCTGATCTGCTCCGGCGACAGATCGCTGAAACGTGTCGCGATCGTGTAGTCGTAGGCCAGAAGGGCGGAGTCCGCTCCAACCTCACTGGTGAGGAGGAGGCGAGGGACCGGTGCGTTGGCTGCCTGGGCGGCGTAGGCCATGAGTGCGGCGTGGTCGAGCTCGCGACGCATGTTGAATGCACCGCGACCGGACTCATCGCGTAGCCGCAGAGCCTTCCACGCGGCGCTTGCGAGGCCGGCGCCTTCGAGGTCGCGGTCGAGGACGACGACCTCCAGGGATTCCCCGCTGCGCGTCGTGGCGACGTAACGGCGGCCCATCGAGGTCTGCCGAGACGCGCGCAGGACCGTGAGCGGGTATCCGGCGTGCGACATGGTGGCGGCGACCTCTGAGCCGGACGGCCGGGTGGTCGGCGTGCCGACGACGTAGCGCGTGAGCAGGCCGAGGCCCCAGCCGACGAAGAAGGAGATGAGCAGTCCCGCCACGGTGGCGGTGGTGCTCAACAAGGCCACGATGGCAAGGGAGCCCACCACGAGGACCGACAGGACGTCCCACGGGCGCCGGCTCATCAGGCGTGCCACGGTGATGAAGGCGACGAGGCCCCCGATGATGGGCGCGGTCACCGAGGTGTCGCCGCCCACGGATCCGGCCAGCGCCGTCACCAACTGCGCGCTGCCGTAGGTCTCGACGAGGTACGACGCGAGCGTGAGCAGGATGACCGTCAGGAGCAGCCCGACAAGTGCGTCGAAGAGCTGGCGTACGCGACGGCGAATGACGAGGTTGACGGCGGCTGCGATCGGCAGTCCGAGCAGGCCGATGCCACCGATGATGTTGAGGGCCAGGATGACGATGGAAGGCAGCAGTGCCGCGCCGCCGGTGATGTCCTCCTCGATGCCCTCCGTCGTACTGGTGGCGAAGTAGGCGATGAGGACGGTGGCCGCCGTCGCTGCGAGCGCGACAAGGAATCGTGCGAGATCGAGTGGTCGGCGTAGGCGCCGGGGGATCACGCCGTCCTCGATGACGACGGTGGA
>CAJBMR010000161.1 GCA_903954205.1 uncultured bacterium
ACGTGTCGTCGTTGTCCCGGGCGAATCGGCCATCCTCACGTCACGACACATGACGACGGAAAGGCATCCCCGGTCCGTGATCTGGTGTGCCAGCGTGACGCCGGCGGGGTCAACCTCGCCTAATGCGCCGCGATCACCATGGATGGGGAACTCGACGCGGGATCGGTCATGGCGACCGGAGAGTTCGTCGATGGCCAGCACGGACTCTATGCCAGACCGAGGTTGTCTGGGTTCCCTGTCAGCGCGCCTAGTCGAAATCCGTTCGGCCGTTGCGCTACTCGCAGCAGCCCGACTCGTTCCCATCACTCAATCCGGGGCAGTCGACTTCAGCAACAGCGCTCCGGATGTCCCGCCCCGGACGAACAATCGAAGGGCACAGCCTCTTGGCAGCACAATGTCAACGCCGTAGAATCGCGAAGAATTGGCATCCGATCTGCGTAATGCAGATGATGAGATCGCCGCGGAGAGAGGTGCCCCCATGACCGACATGAGACGACTCGCGACCGCAGCAATCGCTTTGAGCCTGATTGCCGGTGCGGGAGTCATGACAGCGGGCCCGGCCCAGTCCTTCACAGGTGGGGAGGTCACTGTTGCGGTGGGGGCCGCACCCGAGGCATCGGCCTTGTCGCCGAGAGGCCATCAGCTGTACGTCGTTAACGGATCCTCCGGCACCCTCTCCGTCGTAGACACCGGCACATTCACGGTCACCTCCACCATCGCCGGGCTCGGTGAGCCGAGTGACGTTGCCACACTCTCAACGGCGGACACGGTCTACGTGACGAGCAGGTTCCCCGCCGAATTGCTCACGGTCGATCCGGCCGGCACGGTCACGTCGACGCTGGCCCTGCCGGGCGCGAGCCCGGCCCAACTGGCGATCTCACCGAGCGATAGCGCGATCTACGTGACCGACTCCGGCGGAGCGCTCCTCCAGGTCGATCTCACCTCAGGGCTCACGTCCACCTTGGCGGTCGGAGGCAACCCCGGCCCGCTCGCCGTGAGTCCGGATGGTGCCTTTGTCTACGTCGTGAATCGTCAGGGCAGCCTGATCAGGGTCAATGCGGCGACGTTCGCTGTGGAGGGTGAGTGGACACTCGGCCTCAATCTCACCGGCATCGCGTTGCACACTGACACCGCGTACGTGTCATCGGCAACCGGCGAGATCTATGCCGTCAATCTGACTACCGGCATCGTTGTGACGCACTCACTGGGTGGATTCTTCCGTGACATCGCGATCGCGTGGGATGGCTCCTACGCCTACCTTCCCAATTCATTGTCGGCGTCCTTGGACGTCATCGCCCTACCCAGCGGCACGTGGACCACGAGCATCCGCCTCACCAATGCGCCGTTCGGTGTCACGGTGGCCGAACCTGGCATTTCGCGCGTGGCCTATACCGTCAACCGCGACTCCAACACTGTTTCGCGACTGACCCTGCGGCCAGCCAAGGCAGGTGCTCCGACCGGATGGCGAACCAAGAAGTGCAGCGTGAGTGGTCGCACCACAACCGCACGTCTGGCGTGGCAGGCCCCGGGTTTTGCCGGTGATTTCGCACTCGAGGGCTACTCCTATCGCTGGCGCAAGCCGTCCGGGCGCTGGAGCGCGTGGAGTTACACGATCGGAGTGGAGCGGCGCGGCGTACTCACGTCGCGCGGCCTGCGTGTCGGCGATCGCCTCGATCTGCAGGTGGCTTCGCTCACCCGCGCCGGGCGAGGGGCTTCGCTGCGTGGCGAGTGCACGGTGAGCCGATAGCCGGAACCCTCAGGCCGGACGGGGCCGACTGCCAAACGCGACTCAAGATCAGCGAGTTCTCCGCCTTCTCGTGGGACCGCTCCTCGCGGCGAACGAGATGGACGTTCGTCAGGAGCCGACAAGACCTCGCTAAGTCGCGGGGGCAGCGCTGAAGTCCGCGCCCGTGGCGCCGTCGGCTCAGTCCGGCGCTCCCCTCGAGAGGCTTAGGGGGCCTCGATGCTGGCAATGACGTACCGCTTCACGTCTGCGCCGATGATGGGTGGCAACGGAAGCTCCTGATGATCCATCTCCCGGAACGCCACCATCGGCTCCTCGGCAGTCCATCTCTCGAAGATATTGACGCGTGTGGGGTCAATCGAATCCGCTGACTGCGCGAAGTCCAGGCAACCCTCGGTCGCGCGCGCCTGTCGAGCCACGTCGTGAGTCAGATCCAGGTAGGTCTGGCGGTCAGCGGCAGCGAGAACGAGGTGGCCAGCGATGATCAACATGAGACATCACGATAGAAGGCCCCTCCCGTGGGAGGGGCCTTCTTGACTGGTAGCGGGGGAAGAGCTGGGCCGAGCGCCCACGTGCCCGACAGCCCTCGCTCCACGAGGCAATCCGAGAGTGAACCCTTCATGTGGCCCTCCTCGATAAATCTCCACAATCAGTATGCGGCGGGGCTCTGACAGCGTCTCCGGAATGCCACTTGCTTAGTGAAAGCTTTGGAACCCGGCGGGTCGCCATTGAGGTAACGGA
>CAJBMR010000162.1 GCA_903954205.1 uncultured bacterium
CTTGTCGCCGGGACAGTGCCGCGCTGGGCCTCGGCAGCGTGGGCGGTCGCACTCCTGGTCTCCGCCGCGCTCGCGGGCACGTGGCTCACTCCCGATGCTGCGTGGACGTGGCCGCTCGCAGTCGCGGTCGGCCTCGCGGTCGCCACACTGCTGGTGCGCCGCGCCGTGCGCAGGCTCGGAGGTGTCACGGGTGACGTGATGGGGGCGACGGTGGAGACCGCGTCCACCACGGCCCTTCTCGTCGCAGCTCTCACCTACGCGAGCGCGCTCACCTCGTAGGACGCTCGCTCCAACCACGCCGGATTGATCTCCATAGCCCAACACAGGGCCGGGAGGGTCCAGGCCTAGCTGAACGTCACGAAGCCAACTGTGCACACCGCGAGGGCAGATCTTGGCTCTCTCATCGCGCCATTAAGGCGAGCTGCTTCCGCCATCGAGCAGTCGATCACTGCTCGGTATGCCTACTGACGCCGTCGTCCGGTGCCCCG
Organism: uncultured bacterium; assembly: GCA_903954205.1. Taxonomy (GTDB): domain Bacteria; phylum Actinomycetota; class Actinomycetes; order S36-B12; family S36-B12; genus Mxb001. The sequence continues at coordinate 489 of CAJBMR010000162.1, forward strand.
ACGAGCATCTGCGCGAGAGTCTCGAAGACCCGGTCGCTGTGGCTTGCGTGGGTGACACCGGGGAGAACCCTGCTCGAAACCGCGGCAGGCTGCGTGTCGACGATCGGACCGATCGCGTACAGCGCGGCGTAGGGACGGAACACCTCGTCGGCCTTCCCGAGCACCAGCGCCACCCGCTGTGCTAGCGGCCCTGGCAGGTGGCCCTCTCCCCGGGGCCAACCAGCTCCGCTCACCGGGCGCAGATCGCGCCAGGTCGAAGGATCCGGAGCCGTTCGGACCAGGCCAAGGGCACCGAGTGGAGCGTCGGGGTGGATCTGCGACCACGCCCTAGCGAGGAATGCGGCCATGATTCCGCCCTGGGATTCGCCGACAATGGCGACTGATCGCGAGTCGGCGCGAGAGCACAAGTACTCGACCTCGGCGATGAGCCCCCGTCGATTCCCGGCGAAGGGATAGTCGAACAGCGAGTCGTGGACGTCCTCGAGTTCAGCGAGATCAGGCCGCTGGGGGACGGTCGCCGTGAGATCCGTCGCGTAGCGGAACCAACTCGCCCTGCCCTCCGGGTTGAACGGATCGACGCGCGAGGGGCCCTGCGGCCCGACCGGGGCGTAGACCTCGACGGCTGGCCCGGCGGAGGCGAAAGCGGCCGCGACCGCAGAGTCAGGTGGATCCCCCGGCGTCGCGTAGCCGTGCAGGAAAAGAACGATCTCCAGCATCTGCGCCACCTTTAGCCCCGTCCCCGCACATCGCCGATGCTAGTCGCGGCAAGGGGAATTTCTGACGGATGCGTCAGAAACGCTTGCGAACCTCATGACTGATAACGATACTGCCCTACTGACTGCCCGGTCAGTTATGGAGGATCCATGAACCCGATCCGCAAGGCCATCGTCTTCGGTCTCATCAGCGCCACAGCATCGGCGCTCGCTGTGCTCGCACCCGCGGTGGCGAGTGCGGAGGACGGGGAGATCTTCACATTGGGAATCCTGGCTGACATCGACTCGGCCAATCCCTTCGTCGGATACTCCGGCTCCGCCTATGAGGTATTCCAAATGGAGTACCTCACGCTGACCCAGTACGCCGCCGACGACTTCGCCATCGTTCCTGGTCTCGCCGAGTCGTGGGAGGAGGCGCCGGACCAGCTGTCGTGGACGTACAACATCCGCCCTGGCATGGCGTGGTCGGACGGCACCCCCATCACGGCCAGGGACGCGGCGTACACCTTCAACCGAATCCTCAATGGCAAGCAGGAGTCCGTCAACTACTACCCATACACCGCCAACATCACGTCCGTGGAGGCCGTCGACGACCTGACATTCCGCATCAACGTCGATAAGCCATCACCCATCATGGAGAGGCTCTACGTTTACATCCTGCCCGAACACATCTGGTCCGGCGTCGACAAGAAGGAGGTCGCGACCTTCAAGAACGAGGGCACGCCGGAATCGCCCATTGTCGGCTCAGGTCCCTACCTCATGATTGAGCGGCAGCCCGGTCAGTTCATCCGATTCGCGGCCAATCCGAAGTACTTCCGCGGGGAGCCGGCCGTCAAGGAAGTGGTGTGGCGGATCTTCCTGAACGTCGACGCCCTGGGCGAGGCCCTGAAGAAGGGTGAGGTCGATGCAGCAACGGACCTCACGCCCACCGTGTGGAGCAACCTAAGGGACACTCCGGGCATCACGGCCGTTGCCTCAGCCAACACCTATTTCAACCACATCGCGTTCAACACCGGCGCAGCCCTCGTCGACGGAACCCCGATCGGCGATGGCAACCCGGCCGTGCGCGACGCCCGAGTACGCCGAGCCCTGAGCCTGGCGATCGACCGGGAGGCGATGACCGAGCGGCTCCTCCAAGGCTTGGGCACTGCCGGAAGCACCGTGATCCCGCCGATGTACGCCGACCTGCACCTCACTCCCGCGAGCGGAGTGGAGTACGACCCCGTTCTCGCCGGGCAACTGCTCGACGAGGCGGGCTACCCCCTAGGGCCCGACGGCGTTCGCGTCGGTTCCGACGGTCAGCCACTCACGCTGCGGTTCTTTGGCAGATCTGACGGTGACGCTGACTCGGAGAAGATTCTGGAGTACATCCAGGCGTACTTCGCCGACGTCGGAGTGACCCTTGAGACTAACCTGGTCTCGACCGACGTCATCATCACGAAGTACGGCGAGGGCAAGTACGACCTCTACGAGTGGGGCTGGGGCGTCGAGCCGGATCCGAACTACATGCTCTCGGCCTTCACCTGCGCCAACAGGTCCTACGAGGACGAGGGCGCGATCTACTCGACCCTCTCCGACTCCTTCTATTGCAATGAGGAGTATGACGCCCTATGGGAGGCGCAGTCGACGGAGACCGACTCGGTCAGGCGCGCTGAGATCGTCCGGCAGATGCAGCAGATGCTCATCGACGACATGCCCTACCTCGTCCTGTACTACCCTGATCAGCTCTCCGCCTACCGCTCCGACCGATTCGCGGGATTCATTCCGCAGCCCAGGGAGAACGGCGCCATCCTCTTCCAATACGGCACGTGGACGTGGGATGCACTCGCGCCCGTGACGGCGGAGGCAGCAGCGTCGGAGGGCGCATCGGCCTCAGCCTCGGCATCCGGGGAAGGGAGCTCGGCGTCGACCCCCACGTCTGAGTCGGGTGGCTCTTCCACGCTGCCCTTCATCGTCATCTGCGTGGTTGTCGTTGCCATCGGAGTGGGCGTCGTGCTGTTCCTCCGCCGTCGATCCTCGGCCGACCTGCGAGAGTAGGCGCCCAGGCCACGGGTAGGACCGGCAGCTTCCTGACGCACTACCCTTGCGGCCATGACCGACGAGCACGAGGAGATCGGGTGAGCCCGCGCCCCAGGGTCGAAGCCCAGCGCCGCGAGGAGGTCCTCGCCGCCACCTGCGCCATCATCGGCGAAGTCGGCTTCCGCCATGTGCGCATCGCCGACGTGGCCGAGCGCATCGGCACGAGCACAGGGATCATCCACTACTACTTCCGCACGAAGGACGAGCTCCTCGAGGCGGCCTTTCGCTTCGTCATCGAGTCCGCGCGCGCCCGCAGCCTCGCGGCACTCGAGGGGCTGACCGATCCCAAGGAACGCCTCATCACGGTGATCCGCGTCAACCTCCCCACGTCCTCCCACCATCAGGACTGGCCGATCTGGATCCACCTGTGGGCCGAAGCACTCCGGGATCCCGCCCTGCGCCGGGTCAGCGTCGCCGCCTACGACCGCTGGGTGCGGCTCATCGAGGACATCATCAAGGAGGGCCAGGACCAGGGCGCGCTCACGGACGTGGACGCGCGTGAATTCGCCACCCAACTCCTCGCGATGGTCGACGGCCTCGTCATCCAGGCCCTGATATCCGGCCGACCAGCGGCGATGCGAGCGCTGCGACCGACCGTCGAGGCCTTCATACGGCTGGCCCTGGGCGATTCGATCGATCGACCCCTCGACGCCCTCCTCTCCAGATGAGCACCCCCGCCCGTCGAGCGATCATCACCGGCGGAGCGTCCGGGATCGGTGCCGCCATCGCGACACGGCTCCTGGCAGACGGAGCCTCGGTGGCCATCGCCGACCCTGACGAGCGGGCACTGCAATCCTGGAGCGGCTCACCCAGCGTCACCTGTCTCGCGGTCGACGTCGCCGATCCCGAGGCCCTTGAAGACAGCCTTCCCGTCGTCATCCGCGACTGGGGAGGCGTTGATCTCCTCGTCAACGCTGCAGGGATCGCGGGTCCGGTAGGCCTCGCGGAGGACTGCGATCCTGCCGAATGGGCGCGATGCGTCGCCGTCGGCCTGGTGAGTCACTTCCTGGCGGCCCGCTTGGTGATTCCCGTCATGAAGCAGCAGCACGACGGCGTCATCGTGAACATCGGATCCACCTCGGGGCTCTTCGGGGTTGGACTCCGCACCGCCTACGCTGCGTCGAAGTCGGGTCTGATAGGCCTGACGAAGTCCCTCGCCGTAGAACTCGGTCCGTGGCAGGTGCGCGTCAACCTCATCTGTCCGGGCTCCGTCAGCGGAGCACGCATCAGGCGCATCGCTGAGGCTGAGGCCCACATCCGTGGCACTACCGCCGACACCGTCGAAGCGGAGTACGTTGCCGGTCAATCGATCGCGCGCCTGGTCGAGCCCGCGGAAGTGGCCGACCTGGTCTACTTCCTGGCCTCGCCGGCCGCACGGATGATCACCGGCCAGGTCATCGCCGTCGATGGGCACACGGAGACCTTCCACCTACCCGGGCCACCTTCCGCCGCTCATTGACGCTCGAGTCAGTTTTGGCTACCGTGCGCCCATGACCTCAGCCTCAGCCCTCGCACGGGCCTTCGTCGACAACCACGTCCGCCCGAATCTCGCCAGCTGGGATGCCGCCGCGACCTACCCGCGCGAGGTTGTCGCGGCCTCGGGGCTCACCGGCCTGTTCGTCGCCCCCGACAAGGGAGGACTGGGCCTGAGCTACGGCGAGGCAGTCGACGTCTTCGAGGAACTCGGCCGAGGTGACGGCTCGCTCGCCTTCTCCATGTCGATGCACAACGCCGTCGCTGCCGCGGTCAACGGTGCGGCGACCGGTGTCCTGCTTGAGCGCTGGGGAGGGGCCCTCGCATCAGGTCACGCGCTCGGTTGCTTCAGCATCACCGAGCCGCAGTCGGGCACGGATGC
>CAJBMR010000163.1 GCA_903954205.1 uncultured bacterium
CCTTGGGGCCGAGGGTGACCTTGACGGCGTCAGCGAGCACGTTCATGCCACGCTCGAGCGACCGACGGGCCTCCTCATCGAATGCGATGATCTTTGCCATGGGGTGAGGTTCCTCCCGGGACGATGTGAGGGGGAATCCCCTCCTTCGCGGCCGGCGCCCGCGACGGACGACCCCGCATCGGGCGGGGCCTCACCGGCCTAGTGCTGTCACTCTGACTGCTCGAGTGCTAATACATTTTTAGCACTCTCGGCCCGAGAGTGCAAACCGGGTCGGCTTACGCCGTAGGGCACGATGATTGCCGTGACCGACCCTGGACCGGCCCCGGCGACCGCGGTCAGCCCCCGGGCCCCAGGTCGCGGCCTCGTGATCGCCGGCTCCATCCTCGTGGGGCTCTACCTCCTTCCGGCGGTCGTCTTGATCGGGTGGTTCCTCTGGGGACTGGCCGCGGAGGCCGGCGCCATGGGGATGGTCTTCCCCTTCTGGCTGATGGCCCTCCTCATCCTCACTCCTCTATGGATCGTCGGTATCGCTCTCCTCGGGGCGGGGCGCACCCGGCAGCGCGGGCCGGTCAAGGGGGCCGTCCCGGCGTGGATCCTCGCCGTGGGCGGCATGCCGGCGATCTGCGTCCTGCTGACCGCGGCGATCTCCCTGCTCAGTGCCGGTCAAGAATCCCTCGGCGGGGCGGCTTTCGCGCTCATGGTCATCGGCATTCCGGTGCTGACCGTGCTCGCACTGCTGTCCGGGGCCTGGCTGACCTGGGGAAAGACCAGGACCGCCTAGTCCGGGCAACGTCGTGTCACGACCCGGAGACTCGATCGCGGAGTTCACCTACGGACCTGATGGGGTGAGCATGGCCGACCACGTCGTGGACCTGCTGGTGCGGCCGCCACTCGTGGAACTGAGGGAGAGATCCGGCCAGGGGGCCCAGCCCCGACGAGCCGACTAGCGGGCGTCGAGATCGACGCCGAGGCGCCGGGCGGAGCGCACTCGCTGGCGAGCGGACCGCATGCGGCGCAGGCGCTTGACCAGCATGGGGTCGAAGGCGAGAGCTTCAGGCGTATCGATGAGGCCGTTAAGAATTTGGTAGTAGCGGGTCGAGCTCATCTCGAAGAGGTCGCGGATCGCCTGCTCCTTCGCGCCGGCGTACTTCCACCACTGGCGCTCGAACTCGAGGATGCGGCGATCACGATCGGAAAGCGCGGCTGCTGCCTGATCGTGGTCGAGGCGTGCAGCGCCCGAGTCCATGCTGACGACTCCTTCGGGGGAAGACGGACGCCATGTGGCACCCGGAGTGGTTTCGCCATCGTAGGAGGTGGCCCCGGTCAAGTCATTCACCCGGCGTGCCGCGCGTCGCGGAAGGCTGGTCAAGACGCTCCGCGATGCGCTTCACCTGCTCTTCCATGGTGCGCAGGTGACCCAATACATCTTCGAGTCGCGGTTCCTCAGCGGAGAGCACAGCGCCAATCGAGGGAGAGGGATGTGGATCGACGGGCGACTGTGACTTCTGAGACTCCTGTGACGAGTTGCCGGAGTTCGAGGAGTTGGATGCATTGATGAAGCGGCTCGCCACGGCAGCCGTGACGGCTCCGACCGCGGCCGCGCCGGTGAACATGATGAGGACCGCAATGACCCGGCCCCCCACGGTCACCGGGGTGAAGTCGCCGTAGCCCACCGTCGTGACGGTGACGAAGGCCCACCAGGTGGCGTTGCCGAAGCTCTTGATGTTCGCTCCGGTGGCATTGATCTCGAACATGAGCGTGAAGAGTGCGCCGAAGAGGACCACGAACGTCACGGCATAGATGGCGTAGAGGCCCACGATCTTCGCCAGGGCATTACGGTCCCTGGCCACGCGCATCACGGCGGTAATCACGAGCAGGATGCGCAGGGGCGGGAAGAGCAGGGCGATCATGAGCGGCCAGCTCCGCTTGACGAAATTCCTCTTCTTCGGATCCAGCACGAATCGGATGGAGAGGTCAACAGCGAAGATGCCCCACGTGATGACGCTGATGGTTACGCCTTCGGTCCGATAGATCGGCGACAGGGCAGGTGACCAGGTGAAGAAGGTCGAGACCAGCCAGCTGATGGAGACGATGAACATTGGGACGGAGGAGACCTGGTCGTACCAGCGCTGAGCGGGCGTCTGGGTCGCGGGGTCGGGCCCAGCGAAGTAGCGCTTCCAGAAGCCCGGCGGCTTGGGGGACTTCTGGTCGGAGTCCGAGGTGGGAGCGGGACCGGCCATGGACCAAGCCTCTCAGACAGGCGCGCTCACCCGCCGCTTCGCCGCCGCCACCGGATGATCGTCCACGAGAAGAAGTACCCCATGCCGTTGGTCGCCCAGTGCAGGCCCATGGGCGCGAGGACGCTGCCCGAGACCAGGCGCAGACCCGCGAAGATCACGCCAGCGATCGTCGTCGTGAGCACCGAGAGGGACACCGCGAGGATGTTGCCCCGCCTGCCCTCACCCACGACTGACCCCAGGGCGGCACTCTGCTCGTGCGTGCCGATCGACGGCAGGATGTGCCACAGGCCAAAAAGGATTGCCGAGATGACGATCGCCCAGGTGATGCCGAAGCGGCGAGCCAGCATAGAGAAGAGCACGGCGCGGAAGGCGATCTCCTCGAACAGGACCGTGCCGAAGGGCACCTCCACGAGCGCCTGGAACATCAGTCGAGGGCCGCTCATCTCAGCGACGCGCTCATCGTGCATGGCATTGCGGCCCTTCCGGAAGGACGCCGCGACCAGGTAGCCGGCGGTGACGACGACCACGCACCCCGTGCCCCACAGGAAGCCGGGGACCAGATAACCCCAGCCGAGCCCCATGTCGGTCCAGCTATTGCCGTCGAGGAGGCCAATCGCGAGGACCCCGAAGGAGCCTCCGATGGCCCACAGCAGGTAGTGACCCTGGGGCGCCAACCTGTTGTTGATCACGTTGAAGGCGATGAGCGCCGCGATGAGCAGCGCAAGGGGCCACCACGGCAGGCCCGACACCTGTTCTGGAGCCGTGATGGTGAGCACCCATGGAGCCTACGACTAGCGTGGGAGTGATGACGCCGTACGCCGCCCTGCTCGAGCGCACCCGCAGGGATCCCGCATCCCCGCTCCTCACCTATCGAGACCTCGCGAGCGGCGAGCGCATGGAAATGTCCGCGGCCAGTCTCGCTAACGCCATAGCCAAGACGGCCGGGATGCTGCGCGATGAGTTGGACGCCGATCCCGGCTCGGTGGTCGGCGTACACCTGCCCTTTCACTGGCAGCGGGTGGTCTGGCTGGGCGCGTGCGCAGCCACGAGCACGGTCTTCGCACCCGGTGCCGATCCCGTCGAGTGCGATGTCCTCGTCGTGGACCGCGCGCGCCTTGACCTGGCCGGCACCGCGCGCGAGGACGTACTGGTCTCCCTCGCCCCCTTCGGCCTGCCCGAGCGGGCTGAGGTGCCGCCGGGGGTTATCGACGCAGCAGTCGCGATGCGCGGGCACCCCGATGTCTTCGTGGCATGGGAATCGCCGACCGAGTCGACAGCACTCCTGAGAGAGCCTGACCGCAGTCTCAGCCACGGCGATGTCATGGACCTGGCCGGCGCGGAACTGTCGGGACGGGGTCTCGGAGAAGGCGAGCGCTTCGCCCTCGTGGACCCCGACCGGCAGACGGATCTGCTCGCGCTGGCAGGTCCCCTTGCTCACGGTGGCGCAGCGATCCTCCTGGCTCGGCCCGAATCAGGAGATGTGGCGGCCACCCTGCGCGAAGAAGGGGTGCGGACAAGTGCAGACTGACGACATGAGCAAAAGGCACTCGCGATGGAGTATCGGCTCGACGAATTCCATCCTCAGCATCGGATCCCGCAACTCTGTGCTCTCGATTGGCTCCGTGGGGTCAGCACTGTCGATCGGGTCAATTGGTTCGTTCGCCAGCGTGCTGAGCGTCGGATCCTTCGCCAGCGCCGGATCGATCATGTCCAGCCTGTCGCTGCTCTCGGTGATGTCGCACCGGAGCCGTCGCGGGCTGGGCTCCGCGCGACCGTCTCGCTAGAGGACCTTGGCGATGCGCGTAGGGCTGCTCGCCACCGGCGTGCTTCCGTCCATGACTACGACGCGCCAGCCGTAGGTCGTGCCCTTGCCCCCCACCGGGACTCCGAAGGTGAACCTGCCATCGTCGGTCGGAGTCGTGGACGCCCGATCCTGCCACGACCCTCCGTTGACCTGGACCTGCCGCACGACCTTCAGGCCGGCGCGTGGCTTCTTGATGACACCCGAGAGTGTCACGAGGGTGCCGTCCTTGACGTCGCCCGCAGGATTGGCGACGAGAGTCACGCCGCCCTTGGGGACCGGCACAGGCCCGACCACATCCTGCTCGGTGATCTTGCCGACGTAGGTGGAGCGCAAACCCAACTTCGAGCGGAACGCCGACGCCGACACACTCGCCGTGCGCCCATCCAAGCTGCGAGCAGTGAATTCGCGAGCGGCTCCGGACTTGAGCGTGCGCGTGATCTTGACCGTCATGATGTCGGGGATGCCGAAGATGGACGCCATCGAATCCTGTGTCACGGAGACCGACCAACTGCGATACGGATTGCCGGGGGCGTTGTAGCTCCACTCGTCCGCGACATTGGTAGCCCAGGGCGTGTCAGCACCGCCCCAGACCTCCTGGGCGGAGTTGGTCATGCCGTTGGTTGCGGCCGTGTAGAAGGCGTTGATCGGCTTGCCCTGGAAGAGCGCCGTGAGACCCGATCCACCGCCCTTGCGCGTGGCATCGACGGCCTCGGCCCAGCGATTCGGATCGCCGTACTGGCTTTCCGCGAGCCAGCCGCGGAACGTCTGGTCGTACTTGGGGCCGTCGCCGTCATCCATGTGGCAGCCGCAGTCGGAGTCCAGTCCGCGCGTCACCTGCGATAGGGCGTAGGAGCGCGAGGCGATGGCCTGCGACTCAAGGGCAGCATCCGGCCAGGTGGGATTCACCTCGGCGATGCCCTTGAGGTACTCGTCACCCAGGCGCAGGGTGTTGACCACAGCGAGGCGGCGTCCACTGGAGGTCTCCAGCGAGGTGAGGTCGACGCTGCCGTAGCGGTAGCGGTGTCCCGTGCTGGCAAAGGACTCCCCCGGCCCGGCGACATTAAGCAACGAGGGCGCGGCACCGGTGCCTCCGGGATCGCGCGTGCCCGACCAGCGGATAGTGACGACGCGACCGCGCCCGAGGCTCTGCGCACTCGCACCATCGGTGCGCCTGACCGTGACGTACCTACCCGACGGGGCGAAGGAGAGATGGGCATCCGTGCCGAGCAGGAGGGTCTTCTGCCCGAAGGAAACCTCCATCCGCGCACCCGAGCCACCGAGTTCCTCTACGCGCGCGTGAGCCTGGGGGGCCTGGTAGAGCAGGCCGATGCGCACATCCGTCTCATCGGGGTGGTCTGCTACCGACACACCCGGGTAGTAGTACTCCACGATCCGCTTCGCGGTCCACTTCTTGGGGTCCTCGGTCGCCATGGCGAAGGCACCCCACTGGGATAGGCCCACGCCGTGCCCATAACCGGTGCCGTCGACGGTGAACTGCTCGGGAGGCGTGCACGGATCCGGTGGTGAGTCGGCCGTCGCCGCGATGCGTGCCACGCCGGACCACGGGAAGAGTTCCTTGCCGTTGCTCGATGCCGTGATCTCGAAGGTGTAGAGACCCGGCGGGACCTGCTTGCCCTTGGAGTCGCGTAGATCCCAGGTGAAGGGCACGGTGGCGGCGACCGGGGTCGATGCCGACATGGTGCGCACGGGGTCGCCACAGGCATTGGAGACGGTGAGCGTGGCGTCCATCGGGCCGATCGAACGCGGACTCACGACGATGTCACCGCCCGTGCCCCACGGCACGCGATCACCGGAGATGGAGGGCGGGAAGAAGTTGCGTCCCTGCCGAGCGGAGACGGCCAGGCGAATGTGGTTGAGCGTTGGCCTCAGGAACTCACCCGGGCACGAGGTCGATCCGATGTCACCGTGGCCGGCGATCGTCTTGGACGTGACCTTCTCCCCGGGCCAGTACATCGACGTGGTCCCTTGGCCGGGCCCAGGTCCGGCTGAGGTGAGCACTGCCGAGCCAAGGGGGTTGACATCGTTGAGCTCGAACTTCCACGCGATGAGATCGCTGATCGCGTCGAGGATCTTTTCCTTGGCGGGGGCGTCGGGATTGAGGGTGTCGGCGTTACCGAGGAAAGACACCGCGAAGGTCTCGGCGTTGAACCCTGAGGTGTGTGCACCGACCACGGCCCGGTCCATTCCACCGGCGCGCCCCTCGTAGAGGCGGCCGAACCGGTCGACCATGAAGTTGTATCCGAAGTCGTTGACCTGGATGCCCTCCGTGAACCACGAGTAGACGTTGCGCATCTGCTGGGCTGCTTGAGCAGGCGTGTAGTCGTTGGTGGATACGACGTGATGGACGAAGGCGACCTTGATGGTGTCGGAGTACGTCGTTTTGCCGCTGCGCAGGGACTCGTCCGCTCCCCACTGGGCACGCGTGATGATCGGCGGTCGTCGTACCGCGGCCTGAGCGGACGACGCAGGCAGGCTGGACTCCAGCGCGGCGTCTTCCGGGCGGACCGGGTTGTCGATGAGCGAGATCTGGGTGTCTGCCGGCACAGCACCCGAGGGAGTGTCGACGCGCACCTGGATGCCGTCTGCGCCATCGGTGACGACGGGCTCGCTGGCATAGCGCGCCCGCTGGCCCTCCTCGGTATTGGGATCAGGCATGTGCTCGCTGACGGGAAGTTCCATCCACGGCAGCCACTCACCGTCTTGGCGCACCCGCATGACGATGCGCGTGGCCGGATCGAAGGGCTCGGCGGCAGTGATGCCCACGAGCCCGAAGGAATCGGTCGTGGTCGGCGGGATCGCTGCTGCAGCACGTAGTGCCGGCGCAGCCCGGGGTCCAATGACAGGTCGCTCGTGGGCGTGGTCCTCGCCCGCCATGGGCACCGGGGTGCTCGCGGCTGGCGTCGCGGCCAAGGCGCCCGAGGCAATGCCGTCGAGCGGGATCGTGCTGACCTCCGCACGGACGGGTTCAGGGTCGCCCGCCATGCTGCCGGCCACGGGAAGGGTGAGTGTCGCCGGGATGACGAAGGCAGCCGTCACCAAAACAAGAACTCTCACCTCCCGAGGGTGCCTGAGCGCCCGGGACGAGGCAAGGCGACTCACCCAACGCACGGGTCACTCTGATCACATTCCCAGGCGATTCCTCCGCGAGTGGCCTTGACCAGCCCTGGCCTCGCCTATCGCGGCCCTGACCGGGCCCGCGGGGAACCCTGACCTGTGGCGAGACGTCCCTGTGGGGCAAGCCGCCCCTGGCCGCCCGTACCCTGGGGGCCGGGGAAGCCCCACACACGGGCGGCATCGGCAGATCGGCACCGGAGGGAGCGGGAGACATGCGCCAGCGCTGGTCCCGCATCCTGCTCAGCATCGCGGCTGCACTCGTCCTCGGCCTCAGCCTCACCGGTGTCGGCATCCAGGTGGCGTCCAGCCAACTCGAGGGCAACATCACCGCCGTGGACATCAGCCCGACGATCGGTCGCGATCACGCGCCCATCCAGGTAGTCGACGAAGAGGGCAACTACCAGGCGGTCAACATCCTGCTTATGGGCAGTGACAGCCGCGAAGGCCAGACGAGCAAGAAGTACGGCGACCCGGATCTCTACACCGGGGAGCGGTCCGACACCACGATCCTGCTCCACCTCTCCGCCGACAGGTCATTTGCGACGGCGGTGAGCATCCCCCGCGACACGTGGGTGATGCTTCCCGAGTGCAAGGTGGACGGTGAAACCGTCGGTGCCTTCGAATCGAAGTTCAATACCGCCTTCGAGATCGGTGGTCCGGGATGCACGGTCAAACTTGTCGAGCAGATGACCGGACTCACCATCGATAACTTCGCCGTCATCGACTTCGAGGGCTTCAAGAATGTCGTCAACGCACTCGGAGGCGTGGAGGTGTGCCTCACCGAGCCCGCAAGCGATCCCGCGAGCGACCTCGAGCTTCCCGCCGGCACCAGTGTCGTCAGCGGCGAGCAGGCCCTGTCCTTCGTGCGTGCCCGCAAGACCTTGAGCGACGGCAGCGACCTGAGTCGCATCAAGAGACAGCAGGCATTCCTCTCCTCCATGATCCGCGAGGCCTCATCGACGGGACTACTCCTCAATCCCGTCAAGCTCTACTCGACGCTTGACGCCGCCACCTCCGGGCTCACGACCGATCCCGGCCTCGCCGACATCGATGTCCTGCGCGACCTCGCCCTGAGCGTGCGCGGCATGGCCCCAGGGGACATCGCGTTCCTCACGATGCCCTGGGTCGAGCGTGGCGACGGGGAGAACGTCCTCGTCGATGAAGCGTCAGCAGCACCCCTGTGGAAGTCGATCGCCAACGACGTCCCTTGGATCAAGCCCAAGAAGTCCACGGACGACTCCACTTCCACGACCAAGACGCCCGACATCACGGTGCAGCCCGCGGAGATCTCAGTCCGCGTCCTCAACGGCAGCGGCACTGCCGGTCGCGCAGCTGAGGTAGCCGCGGCCCTCGAGGCGCAGGGATTCACGATTGCGGAGATCGGAGATGCGGACCGTTCGGACTACGCCACATCCGAAATCCGACACGATGCAGCGTCCGCCGAGGCTGCGCGCACGGTTCTCGCGGCCCTGCCCGGCGCGACAACAGTCGCCGACGACGCGACAACGACCATCACGATCATCATCGGCACGGCCTACGCCGGAGTGGAGAGCATCGTCGCTGACGTGAGCGGGTCGCCCTCCGCCTCATCGAGCGAGCGAGAGAATGACGCCATCACGGCACCCACGACCGCCGACAAGGTGCGCTGCGACTAAGCGCGCGACTGCCGCCTCATGATGGCGGCACCCTTCTCGAAGTCCAGACGCTCCACCGTGAAGTCGGGGAAGCGAGCCGTCCAGTCGTCGAGGATCTCATGCTCGTCACGACGGATCATGTCGTCAAGGACCACGACCGCCTCGGCCGATAGGCGATCATGCAGGGCCGGCAACGCGGGCCAGCGCGCATGCGAGGTCCCCTGACCGGGTGGACCATCGATGCTCATCAGGTCGATTCCCTCGATGTCTGTCAGCGCGTCGAGGTCGTACCACCGCACAGCGCGGCCGCCGATCTCCTGCTCGCGCAGGGGTGCGTGAATTACCGTGAGCCAGTCCTGGACTCCCTGTCGGCGCGCCAGTTCGCGCGTGCCCTGGGCGAATATCTCGTCATGGTCGACGCCGATGACACGACCGTCGTAGCCCGCCGTGCGCATCGCGGCAGCCATCCACACACTTGACTGCCCGCTGCCCAGATCGACGACCGTGCGTGGGCGGCGCTCGAGGACATATCCGGCGAGCCACAGCAACAGATCCTCGGATGCCGCCCACGTGCCGGGTCGCGGCATGGGCAGGGACATCGGGACCAGGCGCATGAGTTGGATGTAGTCCTCGAGCAGCACGACCTGATCGTCGACCTTGTCGATGAGGGTGAGGCGCATATCGCGAAGGTCGCCACGCTGCTGCTCGAGCGCCTTCCGCACCGAGGGGAGAGCCGAGGCAGCACTCTTCGCCTCTCGCTCAGCGGCTGCCCCGCGCTCGCGCGCTTCCCGCGTCGCCCTGAAGAGAATCTCGTGGCGCCTCTCGGCGATCGTGCGCATCTCCTCGAGACGCTTCGAAGTGGAATGCTCGATACGCGCAACGCGACCCGCACTCGACCGCAGCCACATGAGCGCCTGACCCAGGACCACACCGAGGACGAGACCAAGGACCGCGGCGACGGCCACGGCGAGGAGGGGGGCTTCCACTGCCCAGGCAAGCAGACCCGCGAGGGCTGCGAGGAGGACGCCGAGCGCCGCCACGGGCAGCCGAGACTTCATGGCCTGAGGCTACCCTTCCCGACGTGGGAGAGACGTCGAGCACGCGACCGGGAGTCTCCGTCGTCATGCCCGTGCTCGACGAGGAGGCACATCTCGCCGAGGCGGTCGGCGCGATCCTCGACTCGGACTATTCGGGACCCCTGCAGGTGGTCCTGGCCCTCGGCCCCTCGCAGGATGCCACCGACGAGATCGCAGCGGGGCTGGCCGCGAGCGATCCTCGGGTGCGGACCGTCCCCAATCCCACCGGACGCACCGCGGCGGCCCTCAACGCGGCCATTGCTGCTGCTGATCACGACATCATCGTGCGCGTCGACGGCCACGCCGTCATTCCCCGCGACTACATCGCGATCGCCGTGCGCACTCTCGAGGACACCGGCGCGGACAACGTCGGCGGCATTATGGGCGCGGAGGGCGTGACTGACTTCGAGCGCGCCGTCGCCGGTGCAATGACGTCGTGGTTTGGCGTCGGCGGTGCGGCGTTCCACATCGGTGGTGGCGCGGGTGAGGCACTCACGGTCTACCTGGGTTGCTTCCGCCGATCCGCGCTCGAGCGCGTGGGGGGCTTCGACGAGTCCATGGTCCGCGCGCAGGACTGGGAGCTCAACCACCGCATTCGCGCGACCGGTGGCCTCATCTGGTTCACGCCCGAGATGCGCGTGAGCTATCGGCCGCGCGGAAGCCTCAAGCGACTCGCGCGGCAGTACCACGAATACGGACGCTGGCGGCGTGAAGTCGCTCGTCGGCATCCCGAGACCGTGTCACTGCGCTATCTCGCACCACCGCTCGCGCTCATCGCCGTCGCGGGGGGCACTGCGCTCGGCGTCGCCGGGCTGGTCACCGGCTCGCGTGGCCTCCTGCTCGGCTTCGCCCTCCCCGCTGGATACGTCGCGGCCGACCTGGTCGCGAGCGCGCGGGCCGCGCGGGGACTGCCCGCGAGCTCGGCGCGCTGGCTGCCGGCGGTGTTCGCGACCATGCACGGCGCCTGGGGGGCGGGCTTCCTGCGCGGCGCCCGCTAGGGCCGCGTCCCGTCAGTGATCGAGGCCCTGCTCGGTCAAGGTGGCGACGATGCGATCGTGTTCGTGAGCCCACGAATCCCACACCGCACCTGCCCATCGACCCGCTCGATCGGTGTAGTCGGCGAGGTCTGTGCTCCCTCGCATGTCCGAGACATTGATCCTGGCCATGGCAGATGGTGGCGTGAGGACGGGGTAGTCCACGCGCGCTCCCGAGCCACCGCGCATGAGATCGAGTACCTGTTCCTCTCGCCAACCGAGCGCCCTTCGCGCAGCAAGCGCGCGGAGGTGCACGAAGACTGACTGGCGATCACGACGATCGGTGCCGGGTCCAGGGTGGGATGCCATGTAGGTGTCAACAACGAGGCGGTGCGCGGATAGGGGATAGCCGAAGCGCTCAGCCTCATCGGCCTGGATGGCGCCGAACATCGCCCAGCATGCAGCTGGGGCTGGCACGTAGGCGTGGAGCGGGGAACCTTCAGGCACTGATGGTGCGACGGCTCCGCAGAGACCGCACGTCACTGGCTCTTCGCTCACGTGGAGTCGTATCCGGCACTAATCGAGGCCTTGCGCGCGCAGGCGTCGGATCGCCTCGCGCCGCTCCAGGCGCGTCGTGCGCCGAATCTGCGCCTCCTGGAAGCGCAGCCGATCGAGTTCGGTCTCCGGCAGCACCGGGGGAACGGGCCGTGGCTGGCCCTCGGCGTCGATGGCGACGAAGACGAGGTGCGCGCTGGAGACGTGGATCTCGCCCTCCACTCCCATGCGCTGCACCGTGACGCGCACGCCGACTTCCATGCTGGTCCGTCCGGTCCAGTTGACCTGCGCATGCGTGGTGAGGAGATCGCCGAGTTTCACCGGCTCGAGGAAGGCCATCTGATCCATGAATGCCGTGACCGCGGGCCCGTTGGAGTGGCGCACCGCCGCCACGGCACCGGCCTCGTCGACCGCGCGCATGATCACGCCACCGTGCACATCGCCGTAGTTGTTGGCGTCCATGACACCCATCACCCGGGCAAGGGTGACCTTCGACTCCTCCGTGGGTACGGGCTCATCGTTGGGTTCAGTCGGCACCGGGTCCACGGCCATGTCAGCCTCGCAGGAGGGCACGGGCCATGACCAGGCGCTGGATTTCGTTGGTGCCCTCGTAAATCTGCGTGATCTTGGCATCGCGCATGTAGCGCTCCACGGGGTAGTCGCGGGTGTAGCCATTGCCACCGAAGACCTGCACCGCGTCGATCGTGACGTCCATGGCCACATCCGAGGCGTAGGCCTTGGCCGCTGCCCCAAAGAAAGACAGGTCCGCGTCACCGCGCTCGCTCTTGGCTGCTGCACGGTAGACGAGCGAGCGCGCAGCCTCAAGCTTCATGGCCATGTCGGCGAGCATGAACTGGATGCCCTGGAAGGACCCGATCGGCTTGCCGAACTGCTCGCGCTCCTTGGCATACGCGACGGCAGCGTCCAGAGCACCCTGCGCAATGCCGAGGGCCTGGGCCCCGATCGTGATGCGTGTGTGATCCAGCGTGGTCATCGCCGTGCGGAAGCCGGTGCCGGGCTCACCCACGATCCGGTCTCCCGGCAGGCGGACGTTGTCGAAGAGCACCTCGCGTGTGGGCGAGCCGTGGATGCCGAGCTTGCGCTCAGGCTCACCGAAGGAAACACCCTCATCATCGCGGTGTACGACGAAGGCGGAGATGCCCTTGGCACCCGCATCGGGGTCGGTCTTGGCCAGCACGGTGTAGTACTGCGCGACACCGGCGCCGGTGATCCAGCTCTTCTGGCCGCTGAGGATCCAATCGTCGCCGTCGGGGACCGCACGCGTCTTCATCGCGGCCGAATCACTGCCCGACTCGCGCTCGGACAGGCAATAGGCGAAGAACGCCTCGCCGCTGGCGACGGGCGGGAGGTAGCGACGCAGGAGGTCGTCGTCGCCGGCGATCATCAGGGGCATCGTGCCGAGCTTGGTGCCCGCGGGGATGAGCGAACTCGAGGCGCATACGCGCGCGATCTCCTCGATGACGAGGCAGACAGCGAGCGCATCAGCCCCTTGCCCGCCGTACTCCTCCGGGATGTGCATCGCGTGGAACCCCGAGGAGACGAGAGCGTCGTACACGTCGTAGGGGAACTCGCCCAACTCATCGATCTCAGCGGCGCGGGGGGCGATCTTGTCCTCCGCCAGGCCGCGGACGACCTCGCGCAGCTCGCGGTGCTCCTCAGGCAGGTCGAAGGCATCGAAGCCGGTGTTGTGCGTGAGCGTCACCGTGGTCCTCCTCCCGGAGCCAGGCGAGTCGGCAGAGCCGCCTCGATCGATCGACCCGAGCCTATCGGCGCTCCCCGGAGACGCACTCGCGGCGACTAGGCTCGCGTCGTGCGGATGAGCGTGGTGGGGACG
>CAJBMR010000164.1 GCA_903954205.1 uncultured bacterium
CGCTCGAGTTCGTGCTCGTTCATCTGCCCGTGGGCCACCGCCACGCGGGCCTCGGGCACGAGGTCGCGCAGGCGCCCGGCGACGCGATCGATCGACTCGACCCGATTGTGGATGAAGAAGACCTGGCCGTCTCGGATGAGCTCGCGATGGATCGCGGCGGCCACCTGGCGGTCGTCGTACGGGCCAACGTAGGTGAGGACCGGATGCCGCTCCTCCGGGGGCGTCTGAATGGTGGACATCTCGCGGATGCCGGTGAGCGACATCTCGAGGGTGCGCGGGATTGGAGTTGCCGACATGGTGAGCACGTCGACGGATGTGCGCAGGGCCTTGATGTGCTCCTTGTGCTCCACGCCGAAACGCTGCTCCTCATCGACAATGAGGAGGCCCAGATCCTTAAAGCGGACCTGGGGGGTGAGCATGCGGTGAGTCCCGATGACCACGTCGACCGTGCCGTCGGCGAGTCCCTCGAGGGTGCGCTTCGCCTCGGCGTCGGTCTGGAATCGGGAGAGAGCGGCCACCTTCACGGGGAACGGCGCATAGCGCTCGGTGAAGGTGCGGAAATGCTGCTGCACCAGCAGGGTCGTGGGCACGAGCACCGCCACCTGCTTGCCATCCTGCACGGCCTTGAAGGCAGCACGGACCGCGATCTCGGTCTTGCCGTAGCCGACATCACCGCAGATCACCCGGTCCATGGGCATGGAGCGCTCCATGTCCGCCTTGACCTCATCGATGCTGGCGAGCTGATCCGGCGTCTCGACAAAGGGGAAGGCATCCTCGAGTTCGCGCTGCCACGGGCTATCGGGAGCGAAGCTGTATCCCGGCGTCGCCTGCCGCTTGGCATAGAGGCGCACGAGCTCATCGGCGATCTCACGCACCGCGCGGCGAGCGCGAGCCTTGGTGCGCTGCCAGTCGGATCCGCCGAGTTTGCTCAGTGCCGGTGCCTCGCCCCCGACGTAGCGCGTCACCTGGTCGAGTTGGTCCGTGGGGACGTAGAGACGGTCGGGCGGCTGACCCCTGCGGGATGCGGCGTACTCGATCACGAGGTACTCACGGGTCGCGTCGGCGACGGTCCGCTGGGCCATCTCAACGTAGCGGCCGACTCCGTGCTGCTCGTGTACGACGAGGTCGCCGGCCACGAGCTGCAGCGGGTCGATGGTGCGACGTCGTCGCGAGGGCATCCGTGCGGCATCGCGCACCGGCGAGCGCTGCCCGAAGAGGTCGGCCTCCGTCACCAGGACGATGCGGCCGTCAGGTGAGGCGAACCCTCCCTGCCAGCGCGCCGCGGCGACGAGGACACCCTGATCCTCTGCTGCGCCGTCGGGCACGTCCTCGCGCCAGGTCGCTGCGATTCCCTCGTCGCGCAGTGAGGTGGCAATGCGTTCTGCGGATCCCGGGCCCTCGGCCAGGAGGATGACCCGGTCACCGTCCGCGCGCCATGAACGAATGTCATCAAGCACCTCGGGCAGGCTGCCGCGTCGATCCGGAAGTGGCCGCGCGTCGATGACGAGATCGTCACCCTCCTGCGCGAAGGCATCCGTCGTCCACACCGGCCCGCGTGCGCGAGCAGCCGACTCGACCTCCGCGACCGAGCGATAGGCCGCAGCAGCGAGATCGAGATCTTCGACCGAGAGGGGCGTCGCGGCTCCCGCAGCGGCGCCATGCCAGGAAGCTTCCAGGAATTCCTGCGATGTGCGCACCAGGTCCTCGGCCCGCGAGCGGATCCGCTCGGGGTCGCACAGCAGCATGAGCGACCGTGGCGGCATCACATCCACAAGGAGTTCCATGCGGTCGACGAGGACAGGTGCGAAGGCTTCCATCCCATCGACGACGAGCCCCTCGGCCACGCGGTCGAGGACTTCCGCGGCCTGCGGATGCGTCGATGCCAACGCCCGGGCACGTGCTCGGACCTCGGTGGTGAGCAGGAGTTCGCGCGCCGGATGCAATGCGACTCGGCCCACATGCTGGCGCGATCTCTGATCGGCTACGGAGAAGTCGCGGATCTCCTCGACCGTGTCGCCCCAGAGTTCGATGCGGACCGGATGCTCGGCGGTCGTGGGGAAGACATCGAGGATGCCCCCGCGCACGGCGAACTGGCCGCGACGCTCGACGAGATCGACGCGGGAGTACCCGCGCAGGACGAGTTCGGCCACCACCGCATCGACATCGATGTCCACGTCCTCCTCGAGGACCAGCGGCTCGAGGTCGGCGAGGCCGCCGACCAGCGGCTGGAGCACCGATCGCACGGGCGCGCAGACCACCCGCAGGGGATCGCCAGGCTCCGGATGGGCAAGCCTGCGCAGGATGGAGACACGACTGCCCGTGGTGTCAGCCGCCGGACTCAGTCGCTCGTGCGGCAGCGTCTCCCACGAGGCGAAGACGACCGCGCTCCCGGGACCGAGTTGGTCCTCCACGGCGTCGGCGATGTCCTCGGCCTCGCGAGCAGTCGCCGTAACGACGAGCACACGACACTCCTCGGGCATCTGCCATGCGACAGATCCGATGAGTGCGGGTCGCACCTCAGGGATCGCCGTGACGTGGACGCCATCCACGCCGCGGACAGCACGCTCGACGGCC
>CAJBMR010000165.1 GCA_903954205.1 uncultured bacterium
CGTGCCCGAGGTGAGCGAGCGCGCGCAGGTGCGCGAGGCGCGCGAGCGCATGGATACCGGGCTGAAGGCCCAGCGCCGCGGGGTGTAGTTCGGCCGAAAAGGATCCCCCGGAGGGACGCCACCCGGCTGGATAGGGTCACCGCATGACAGGTCCGGCCGCCGAGCATCGGCGTGCGGACATCCAGGGCCTCAGGGCCCTCGCCGTCATCGTCGTCATCGCCTTCCACGCCGGGCTTCCCGTGCCGGGCGGATTCGTCGGAGTCGACGTCTTCTTCGTCATCTCCGGCTTCGTGATCACCGCCATGCTCATGCGCGAGTGGGCATCGTCAGGCCGGATCGCCTTCGGGACCTTCTACCTGCGCCGCTTCCGCCGCCTCACCCCTGCGCTCGCCCTCATGGTTGGCGTGACGATGATCGCGGCGGCCTTCCTGCTCTCTCCGCTCGGACCGCAGGAGACTGCCGCACAGACCGGCATCGGGGCCATGCTCCTGGTCGCCAACGCCGTCATCGCCGCCACGACGGGCGGCTACTTCGACGCGCGCGCCGAGATCAACCCCCTACTCAACACCTGGTCGCTGTCGGTGGAGGAGCAGTTCTACCTCGTCTTCCCCGCCCTTCTCGCTCTCGGCTGGCTCCTGGCACGCAGGAGCCGCCGGCAGCTGCCCGCCATCCTCATCGTCTCCGCGGTCGCGGTCAGCTCCTTCGCACTGACGCTGATCCCCTCCGACTCCCCCTGGCTGGGCTTCTACTCGCCCTTCACTCGCGCCTGGGAGTTCGCGATCGGCGCTCTCCTCGCCCTCGCGGCCGTGCGCATCAGATCGGTGGCACTCGCCACGGTGATTGCCGTCGCGGGACTCGCGGCCGTGCTCGCCTCGCTGTGGCTGATCGACGACTCCACGCCGTTTCCCGGGCCGTGGACCCTTTTGCCTACCGTCGGCGCACTCCTGCTCCTCCTTGCCGGTAGCCAGTCAGCCAACCCGGTGAGCCGATCCCTGGGCTGGCGCCCCATCGTCGCCATCGGCGACACGTCGTACTCCCTCTACCTATGGCACTGGCCCGTCATCGTCTTCGCCGCCGCGCTGTGGCCCGAGACGGCGTGGGTGCTCGTCGTCGCGGCGGTCGTGTCGATCGCGCCCGCGGTGCTCTCCTATCGCTACGTCGAGCAGCCCATCCGGCTGTCACGCGGTCACCCGGCGATCCTCGTGGCCGCCACGCTCATCCCGCCGCTCGCGCTGGCCGGCGGCCTGTGGTGGGCATCCGCCAACGGCATGTGGTCGCCCCGCGTGCAGGCCTACAAGGAGGTCGTGCAGTCCGAGGGCATCGCGGTGCAGCGGGGCTGTGACCTCGGCATCCCGGCTGGCCAGGCTGCCCCCGACTGCACCTGGAACGCCAACGCGCCCGGCACGCCCCTCATCCTGCTCGGCGACTCCAACGCCGCGCACTTCGGCGAGGCCCTCATCGCCACCAGCGATGAGCTCGACCGACCGCTGACGATCGCGACCTACACAGGCTGCCCCTTCATCGACGTGCGCTTCACCCAATCGGCCTTCAACCAGGAGGACAGGCGTACCTGCCGCGCGTACGTCGCCAAGACCCTCGACTGGCTCGACACTCAGCCGCCTTCGACGGTGGTCCTGTCGGCCAGCGACCGCATCTGGGAGGGGCAGTCCTACGAGTTCGAGCCCAGCGGAGCGCGCGGAGGCACCCCCGAGGCGTACGCCGTGCTCGAAGAGGCGCTGGAGTCCACCGTCAGGCGCATCGAGGCCGCAGGCCACCAGGTCGTGCTGGTCCAGACGGTGCCGCAGTGGGGCACCATCGCGGGCAGGGAGCACCGGCCCTACGTGTGGGATCCCCTCGAATGCACCACGTTCGACATCCTTGCGGGCGCGTGCCAGCAGTCGATGCCGCTGTCAGCCGCCGAAGAACAGCATGCCGCGTCACGCACGGCTATCGAGAGCGTGGCAGCGCGCACCGGTGCCACCGTGATCGACCTCTTCGAGCCTCTGTGCCCAGAGGAGGTGTGCTCGACCCTGCAGGGGGAGATCTTCGTCTACCGCGACTCCACGCACATCTCACCGGGATTCAGCCTCATGCTGGCCCCGGAGTTCATCACCGCGCTGCGGGCGCCTCCCGTCACAGAGTGACGGGGACGCCGGTGCGCGCGCTCTCGGCGGCGGCAGCTGCAATGACGACGGGCGCGCGACCATCAGCCAGTGATACCGGCGACTCACCGCCATCGAGCACGTAGTCGGTGAAGTAGCGCCACTGATCGCGATACGCCGTCTCGTAGCGCTCGATGAAGAAGTTGGGCAGCACGGGCTTGTGCGTTTCGTCGGCGAGATAGACCTCGCTGCGGTTGAGTCGCTCGTTGTCCGAGACGGCCATCCCGAGTGAGCCGAGCACCTCGACACGCTGGTCGTAGCCGTAGGGAGCCTCGCGCGAGATGTCGATCGTGGTGATGGCGCCGTTGGCGTGTGTGAGCACCGCGACGCCGAGGTCGACGTCACCGGCCTCACCGATCGCGGGATCGATGAGGTTGGCCCCCTGGGCCCACACCTTCACGACGGGTGACCCAACGACGAAGGCTGCCATGTCGAAGTCGTGGATCATCATGTCGACCCAGATGCCACCGCTCACCCTCACGTATTCCACCGGTGGCGGCGAGGGATCGCGGCTCGTCACGCGGGCCATGCGCACATCGCCCACGCGCCCACTGCGCACAGCCTCGCGCACCGCGCGATGGCCGGGGTCGAAGCGGCGGTTGAAGCCGACCATGAAGGGCACGCCCGTGCGCTCGAGCACCTCCGCCGCACGATCGACCTCCGCGAGGTCGAGGCTCACCGGCTTCTCGCAGAATATTGCCTTGCCTGCCTCCGCGGCCGCGACGATGTAGTCGACATGGGTGTCTGTCGATGTGCAGATCGCCACGGCATCCGACAACGCGATCACCTCTTCGGCGCTCACCGCAGGCACGCCGTACATCGCTCCCACCTCGGATGCCGATGCGGGATTGACATCGCTCACTGCCGAGAGTGTGGCGCGGGGAGTCTGGCGCGCGATATAGCCCGCATGCATGCGTCCAATGCGTCCGGTGCCGATGACACCGATGCGAAGGAGGTCGGTGCTCACGTGGTCTCCCGTCGGGTGGAGTGCTCCTTGAGTGCCCCCCGCACATCGTCAAGCGTGCGCCGCTGCTTGAGTGCATCGCGCACGACGTCCGCCTGGCTCGGCGGCGCCAGGCCGCCCACCGGGGGATCGCGGTCAAGATTGGTGGGGAAGGGATACCCCTCTGCAGCGGAACGCAGGGCGAACTCGACAGCCGGGTCCTCCGCTCCATTGTCGGCGCGCGCGAGCATCTCGGGGTAGACGGCAAGAACGACGCGCTCGCGATCGATGCTCTCCATCGCACGGCCGAAGGCACTCGAAACCTGCAGGAGATTGACCATCCTGCGCACGTCAGGCGTGTGGTTCGTCCCCGCCCCGTGGATGAGTGCGGGATTGAAGAAGATGGCATCGCCCTTGGCGAAGGGCACCTGCACGCAGTGCTCGGTGGTGAACTCCGCGAAATCCTCACGGCCACCAATGAGATAGCCGCCCGGGTACTTCTGTGAGTGCGGCAGCAGCATGGTGGGACCGGTCTCGATCGGGGTGTCGCCGTGGGCGACGGCTCCCTGCAGCGTGAGCACGGGCGAGAGTTCGTGGGCGTGGTCGGGGTAGTGCTCGATCTGCGCCGCCGACATGAAGCCGAGGTGATAGTCGCGGTGCGGCACCTGGGCTTCCCCACCGGGATTGACGACGTTGACCTGGGCCGTCATCTGATACGCCGGACCGAGCCACGCCGTCGAGACAAGGTCGATGATGTCGTTGCCGTGGTAGTCGATGAAGACGGCAGGATCAGCGACGGCGAGCTTTTCCAGGGAGTTCCAAATTCGATCGTTGGTGCCGGGCTTAGCGAAATGATCGCCCACGGACTGCCCGGCAGCATTCTGCTCATCGATGATGCGGAAGAAGACGTCCGTCGCGCGATCCACGATCGTCGGGTCGACGGCTCCCTCGACGATGACGACGCCCGGTCCGTCACGCAAGGCTCGGGCAAGCTCGGTGAGAGCGGCCTCCCGATCGGCGTCGCGCAAGCCGTCTGCGGCGTACACCAGGACATTGGCCTCGATGCGGTCTGCGAGCGGGTAGTCGGCGAGCCGGGTCTGCTCCGCCACGACCGCAGCGAGGTCCTCGACTCGACAGTCCACGGCGCGCAGCATGGGCCAATCCAAGCACCCAGCCCCGAGCAGAACCGGCAATTGGGGCACGCGCATGGGCCAGGAATGCCACCATCGCGGGTATGAGACCCGGACTCGTCATCGGAGCGGCCGCAGTAGCCGCCGGAGCGGTTGCGGTGGGAGCCGCCCGCCGCCAGGCGCATGCCATCGCCACGTCACCCGACCCCTACCCCTATGAGCGGATCAGCCAGGAGCCGCAGGGCGAGACATCCTTTGTGGAGCGCCCCGACGGCACCCGAATCCGCGTGGTCACCGCCGGCACAGGGCCGACCATCGTCCTGGCCCACGGCATCTACATGAGCGTCATCGAGTGGACCGTCCTGTGGGACCTGCTGCTGGAGCGCGGCTACCGTGTGGTCGCCTTCGACCAGCGCGGGCACGGGCAGTCCACGATCGGGACCGACGGAATCACCACGGCATCGATGTCCGGCGACTACCTCGCCGTACTCGAGCACGTCGATGCGCAGGACGCTGTGCTGCTCGCACATTCGATGGGCGGCTTCCTCGCGATCGCAGCGGTGCTCGATGTGCCGGGAGTCGCAGAGCGGCTGCGTGGGCTCATCCTCATGTCGACCTTCTCCGGCGATGTCCTGCGCGGGGCGCCCCAGAACAAGGCACAGATCCCGCTCATCAAGTCCGGTGCGCTGCAGAAACTTGTGTCCAACGACACGATCGGCACGATCTTCGGCGCCAGCATCTGCGGTGATGAGAAGTCGCCCGCCATGGTCCAGGTCTTCCTCGATACCTTCCGGGCCGCGGATCACCGCTCCTTGCTGCCGATCCTCGAAGCCTTCATCGCCGAGGATCGAGGTGACCGACTACACGAGATCACTGTCCCCACGATCGTGCTCTGCGGCACGAAGGATCAGACGACGCCGCTGTGGCAGTCCGAGCGGCTGGCTGAGTCGATCCCCGGCGCGCAGGGATGGTGGGTCCCACGCGCGGGCCACATGCTCAACTGGGAAGCCACTGCCGCAATCGTCGAGGCGATCTCGGATCTGTCACCCGTGCCGTCACCCACCCGTTGACTGCTGCGCGTTGACTGCTACGCGTTGACGGCTATGCGTCGACTGCTACGCGTTGCGTCACGCATGCGCGCCAGACATGACGCGCCGTCTCGCAGTCAGCGCTCGGTGTAGAAGCGGAGCTCAGTGGGCTCGCGCAGTTTGTCCGCGAGGAAGGTATTGCCCTCAGTCACATGCGA
Organism: uncultured bacterium; assembly: GCA_903954205.1. GTDB lineage: Bacteria > Actinomycetota > Actinomycetes > S36-B12 > S36-B12 > Mxb001. Next base: position 5,482 of record CAJBMR010000165.1, read on the forward strand.
CAGCGTCATGTGCTCATCCCAGGCTTCCCGGGAGGCGAACTTCTCGAGCATGAGCCACGTGTCGGCGTCCTCGCCCACCACGAGCTCCATGAAGATGTTGCCCGGCTCCTCGCGCGTGGCGTCGCGCATGAAGCGCAGGCGCTCGACGACGACCTCGGCGAGCTCCATGCGCGGCTTGATGACAGCAATGAGGTAGAGAGGGCCATCGGACATGGCGCGATGCTACCGGGCCGCATCGCCTGCTCAGGCAGGGATTGTCTCGGCGACGCGTAGAGCATTGGCCGCGATGGTCAGAGCCGGGTTCTGGGCCCCCGACGATGGGAAGAACGCCGAGTCGACGACGTAGAGGTTGTCGACATCATGGCTGCGGCAGTTCCGGTCGAGCACGCTCTCGCGCGGGTCTTCGCCCCCGGCTGCGGTGCCGCACATGTGCGAGTTCATCGAGATATCGAAGCGCTGCTCAAAGATGGCGACGTATCCCGCACCCTTGAGCAACTCGCGCGCCTTGGCCAGCATCAGCTCGTGCCGGTCGTAGTTGGTCCTGGTCCACGTGACCGTGATGCGTCCCTGCGAATCGAGACTGATCCGGTTCGCGGGGTCGGGGGTGTCCTCGGTCATCACGAGCCACTCCATGCTCCGTGCGGCCATCGGCTTCAGCACAGAGAGGGGAGCCCGGGTCGCATGCGTCTTCATCATCGATGCCTGCACCTTGCCGATGCACTGCAGTGTGCCGCCCGGGAAGCCATCGCCCATGTCGTCGTAGAAGTCATTGACGCAGGCGGTCTTCTGGAAAACAACATTGTTGGTACGACGCGGATCAATCGCTGCAATGTGCGAGTTGTTGTGGACCATGTAGCGAGTGCCAATCAGGCCCGAGGAGTTGGCCACGCCACTGCGCAGCAGCAGCGCCGCACTGTTGGCAGCCCCTGCCGAAAGCGCGAACACCCGGCCACTGACCTCGAGCGGCTCCCCATCGACGTGTCCGACCGCGCGAGCAATGCGTCCGGAGGCGTCAGTCTCCACTCGGTCGACGTACGCGCCCTCGATCAGGCGCACGCGACCGGTGGCGATCGCCGGCTCGAGAGCGCAGATCTCGGCATCGGACTTCGCATCCCACCTGCACGGGAATCCGTCGCATGTCCCGCAGCGGATGCATCGCCCACCCGGTCGCAGGTCGACACCCATCGCCGTGGTCGCCGGATGCACTCCCTGCTCGCTCAGCCGGCGGAGCGTCTCCGCGACATAGGGCTCGTGGGCGAGAGCGGGATAGGGGTAGGGCGCGCTGCGCCACGGCTCAAAGGGCGGCGTGTCACCGCCGTCGGGACCCGGCGCTCCGTGCACGTTGTAGAGGTGCTCTGCCTGCACGTAGTAGGGCTCGAGCTCGGCGTAACTGAAGGGCCACGCTGGGGATACGGCGGTCGGGTAGACCGTCTCCTCGAAGTCCCGCTCGCGCAGCCGTGGCAGGGAGGAGCCGTAGACCTTGGTGTTGCCACCGACGACGTAGTGGACGCCCGGGGCGTAGGGAGTCCCGTCGACGGTGTACCACGTGTCGTTGGGCTTATAGCGCTTCTCAACGAAGACCGCTTCGGGGGAGGTGTTCTCGGGCTCCTTGGGCAAGCGATGCCCTCGCTCGAGCACGAGTACGTCGACCCCCCGCTGCGCCAGGCCGTAGGCCAGCGTCGCACCACCCATGCCGCTACCGACAATGACGACGTCCGCGGACTCCTGCATGCGCCTATCCCACCACGGCCGCACCCTCAGCCGCCAGAGAGGAGGTGCGCGACACGATGACGGTTACCTCCGCGGTGAGGTGGTGCTCGGCGCCGACGTACTCCACCTCGACGGCGCACTCCCCCACCTGGTCGGACCAGCCGGGCACGAACTGGGCCTGTGCGGCTACGACGGCGGGCACGGTGATCGTGAGGTAGTCGTCGTACCCGTCTGCGAAGACATGGATGCTTGCACCCGCGTCGGGATCGGAAGTGACCATCCGGGTGAGCGCGGTGACTAGGTCCGGATCGAGGGGCCGAGGATCGGTCGATCCGCGCAGGGCACGCACGAGCACGGGCACCTCTTGCGCAGCCGCCGACGCGACTATCTGGCGCGCCGCCAGGACGAAGCCCCCCGATGTGAGGGGATCCGCCTGCAACGAGGACCGGATCGACGACTCCACCGTGCGCAACTGCCGTCGTCCCGCATCGTCCAGGTCTGCGCCCTCGGCAATGCTCCACATGAGGGCCCACGCCTGGTCGATGCTGTCGCCCAGGACGCGGGCCATGTCGAGGTCGGCCTCTGTGCGCGCCATCTCCGTGATCTCGTTCTCCCATCGCTGCCGGTCTTCGCGCTCCCATCGCGCCGCGCTGCGTCCGCTGAGCCACGAGAGGACCAGGGCAGCCGGAATGAGGAGGGCAGAACTCAACAGCACGTCCACCCCCTGGAGTGGGCAGCCCACCCCGGGGAGGAGATCAAGCCCGACAACGCCAGCCAGTGCCGGGACCACGAGCAGCCAAGTCCATCGACTGCGCGCCCACAGCAGGATCGCGAAGAACGCATTGAGCGAGAGGTTGATCGTGGTGAGGACCAGAGGTGGCTCCGCGCATACCGGCTGCGCTGCAGCGAGACCCCAGGGCACCGCCGCCGCGAGAAGGGCGGCGAGCACCACGACCGCGAAGCCAACGGATCGACCGCGGAGCACCGTGACGACGCCGAGCGCGGTGAGTGCGCACGCAGCAAGGGTGACGGGGAGATAGGTGAGGGATGCGCCCGCGAGAAGCAGGAGGAACTGCACCGAACCGCCGAGCGCGCTGCCTACGAGCATGACACCGATAAGCAACAGGAGGGTGCGGCCCGCGCTCGTGAATGATGGGTTTTGCCGGGGCACCGTGATGACGGAGCGATGCGGTTCCTCATGCAGGTGGGCGCCTTGAGCGGCAAGCGTTTCGACGATGACGGATCGGCCGATACCCGGAGTGGCGGTCGCGGCCGCGGGCGTGGATCCATCATCGTCCACCGTGATTCGCAGGTCGCCGCCAACATCGTCCACGACGACATTGATGCATTGGGCATCAGTGTGGCGGGTGACATTGCGCACGATCTCCCGCAGGATTGGCTCGAACTCCGCCACACGGGAGGCCATCGAATCACCCGTCCGCACGTGGACGTCGAGCGCTCCCGCGAAGTCGGCCCGGAGCCTGCTCTCCAGGTCTGACGGAACCCCGACCGCGGCGGGACCCACGTCTCCATGGGGTGGCTGCGCGCGGCGATCGCGCGTCGTGAGCAGCTGCTCGCGCAAGCGGGTGCGCTCGATGTGCGGGGAGCGCAGCACATATCGCAGGTCGTTGAGGATCGTCTCGTGCGTGCGCGTGATGGTGTCGCGCCAGGCTCTGGTGCGCTCCTGGAGGGCAATGGATTCGGCGATGACCTGCTCCTGCTCCGCCGCGCGGGTATCCCGCGCAGCAGCCTGGTCGAGGGTGGCATGCCAGGCCCACCACAGCCACAGCCCGGCGACGACCATCTGCACGACGGCCACAAAGCCGACATTGACCGAGAGAGCCCCCACCTCGACGAAGAGGTCGGATCGGGCCGCGACCACGGACATCGCAAGGACCCCAAATCCGATCCACGCCAGACCCCACGGGCGAGGGGTGATGAGCACCGCGAGGAAGACCAGCGTGTAGGTGCCCATGACGAGCGTGTCCACACGCGTGCCCGGAGAGGCCAGGCCCATCGCCACCACGAGCACGATGGCACTCAGGGACATCCAGGCAGCCCAGGTGCGTCGCCGCCACACGACACCTGCCGCCGCAAGCGCGCCAGCAACTGCCACCGCGGCAGACGAAGTCGCGTCCGGAGGGGAGAGGACAAGGACGAGCACGACAATGGCAACAACGGCTGCACTGCCCCAGGCGATGGTCAGTGACAATCCACCGCGAAGAGTCACCACCTCGGAGCGCGGAGGGCTAGGCTGCGGCCACGACTCCGGCGTAAGGGGCGACACGATGCCTGGCAATTCCGCGCCTCACAATCGACTGGTGGTCCTCGAGGACCATCCTCTCGTTCGGGATGCGATGGTGAGCCTGCTTGTCCCTCATTTAGAGGACGTGGTGATCGTCTACGCCGGCGATTCCATCGGCGATGCCGCAATCGCGATCGAGAAGCAGGGTGCCGACCTGGTCATCCTCGACCTCGACTTGAACGACGGGCGCTCCCCTGTGCTCAATGCGGCCGCGATGGCCGACCTGGGTGTCCCCGTGATCGTCGTGAGCGCCCTCGGGGATCCCGGGACCATCCGCGCCTGTCTCTCCGCGGGCGTACTCGGCTACGTCTCCAAGCAGGCCCGCCCGGACGAGGTGCTCCACGCCATCCAGGCGGCACTGCGGGGCGAGCCGACCATGTCGCCCGAGGTTGCCTCCGCACTCCTCCAGCCATCTGATGACCAACTCAATCTGTCGGAGCAGGAGCGCCGTGCCATGGTGCTCTATGCCTCGGGACTCAAGATGGAGTCGGTCGCACGCCGGATGGGAGTCTCGCGCACGACGGCGGAGGAGTACATCAAGCGAGTGCGCGCCAAGGCGCGTAAGGCGGGTACGCCGGTGCCGACCAAAACCGACATGTACCGGATGGCGCAGCGCGCCGGCATGCTGCCCTAGCAGCACTCACGGGTACCGCACGGGCCTCGCCGACGAGCCGGGCACATTGTTGGTCCCGTAGACCCGCACGAGGTAGCGCGCGGCGCCTGGATCGCCCGTCGCATCCAGGGCGTAGGGCCCGGCGTACCCCACGTAGTCGATATCGACACCGCGCCGCACGAGACGCAGGCAACGGGAGAGGGCGTCACATGGCGTGCCCACCGATGTGACGGACGGCAGTGCCGCTCGCACTCCCTCTGGCGTGACTTTGCCGAGCATTCGCCCGGATGCCTCCGCGGCGAGGATGGCGATCGCGGCCGCGTCGTAGGACTGCGGCGAGTACGCCGTCTGCTTCACCCCGGGCGCGAG
>CAJBMR010000166.1 GCA_903954205.1 uncultured bacterium
AGGTGCGGGCCGCAGCCGCGTTGTCGGCGTACATGTCGAGCCATACCCAGGGTGCCCCCGCCTGCAGGGCCTCAGCCGCCAGGGATGCGGTGATCGCCCGACCCAAGCCCTGCCCTCGCGAGCCAGGATGCGTGCAGATGCTCGCCAGGTGAGCCCCGCCGTGCGCCGCCGCCTGGCGCGCGCCCACCGCGACGAGTGCGTCGCCGTCGGTGATCCCTCGCCACTCGACCACATGCGGGTCACCTGAGTAGATGTACGCCGATGAGGAATGGGCGAGCAGCGGGTCAATACGCGGATCAGTCGGCTCCAGTCTCACCGTCTCGCTCGGCAAGGTGAGATCGCCGGTGAGTTCCCACAGCGACCAGTGGCCCGGGTCCGGACCGCGGATGTCGTCGGGCAGATACTCGAAGACGTGATCGTGCACGGTCACGCCATCGAATTCGTGCACGCGCAACTCATCGATGAGCCCGAGGATGCGAGCAGGATCGCCGCCGAGCGCGGTGACCCACGTCTCCCCTGACATCCGCCCCGTGCGGAGGAACGCCACGTGATCGCCATCGATGGCGTAGGCCCCAACCTTGGGGTCCTCCATGCGCAGGCGCAGGAAGGGGTCAGCCGGCCGGGCTTGGCGCAGCGGGTGCTGCATCGATGCCGGCCTCCTTGCGCTGCTTGGGCGTGATCGACGTCGGTGCGCCGGTGAGCGGATCCTGACCGCCACCGGTCTTGGGGAAGGCGATGACGTCACGGATGCTCGAAGCACCGGCGAGGAGCATGGCCACCCGATCGATGCCGAAGGCGATGCCACCGTGCGGCGGCGGACCGTACTGGAAGGCCTCCAGGAGGAAGCCGAACTTCGACTGCGCCTCCTCCTCAGACATGCCAAGGAGCGCAAAGACCCGCTCCTGTACGTCTCGCCGGTGAATACGGACCGACCCGCCACCGATCTCGTTGCCGTTGCACACCATGTCGTAGGCCCATGCGAGGGCCTGGTCGGGTGCGGACTCGAAGGTGTCGACCCATTCGGAGTTGGGCGACGTGAAGGGATGGTGCACGGCGGTCCAGCCCTGCGTGCCGTCATCCTCCTCGGTGCGCTCGAACATCGGTGCGTCGACCACCCAGAGGAAGGACCAGGCAGACTCGTCGATGAGTCCGAGGCGGTGGCCTATCTCCACGCGCGCCGCACCGAGCAGTGCCCGGGCATCCCCCACCGGACCGGCGGCGAAGAACGCGCAGTCACCGGGCGATGCGCCGACCACGGCCTGCAGGCCCGCCCGCTCGGTGTCGGAAAGGTTCTTGGCGACCGGGCCGCCGAGCTCGCCGTCGACACCGAAGGTGACGTAGGCGAGGCCCTTGGCACCGCGCTGCTTGGCCCACTCCTGCCAGGCGTCGAACTGTCGACGTGGCTGGTCGGCTCCGCCCGGCATCACGACAGCCCCGACGTAGGGCGCCTGGAAGACGCGGAACGGTGTGTCGCTGAAGTAGTCGGTGAGGTCCACGAGTTCGAGACCGAATCGCAGATCGGGCTTGTCGGTGCCGAAGCGGCGCATCGCCTCGGCGTAGGGCATGCGCGGCACCTCGCCGATGTCAACGCCGAGGATGCCCTGCCAGAGAGCGCGGACGATCGCCTCGCCGACCTGGATGACGTCCTCTTGCTCCACGAAGGACATCTCGATATCGAGCTGGGTGAACTCCGGCTGGCGGTCACCGCGGAAGTCCTCGTCGCGGTAGCAGCGTGCGATCTGGAAGTAGCGCTCCATGCCCGCCACCATGAGCAGCTGCTTGAAGAGCTGGGGCGACTGCGGCAG
>CAJBMR010000167.1 GCA_903954205.1 uncultured bacterium
AAAACCTTGACGAGCACCTGGTTCTTGTTGGCCAGAGCGCCCTCGACCTTCTGGCGCAGGATCGAGGGATCGAAGAGATCCTGCACTCGGATGCCGAGGCGGCCCACCTTGTCCATGTACGTCGGCCCGATACCCCGGCCCGTCGTACCGATCTTGGACTTGCCCAGGAAGCGCTCGGACACCTTGTCGAGCGTGACGTGATAGGGCGTGATGAGGTGCGCACTCGCGCTGATGAGGAGGCGCGAGGTATCAACGCCACGGGCCTCGAGGCCAGCCATCTCGTGCAGCAGCACCGCCGGGTCGACGACCACGCCGTTGCCGATGACGGGGATGACTCCCGGAGAGAGGATGCCGCTGGGGAGCAGGTGCAGGGCGTACTTCTCGTCGCCGATGACGACGGTGTGGCCCGCGTTGTTGCCGCCCTGGTAGCGCACGACGTAGTCGACGCGCCCACCGAGCAGATCGGTGGCCTTGCCCTTGCCTTCATCGCCCCACTGGGCGCCCAGAAGCACGATGGCAGGCATGGCGGATCACCTCGAGACACGCGGGGGCAGGCCCCCTGGACCCACGATGGGCCTGGCCCACGATGGGCCCGCAGAAGGCTAGCGGTTCTGGCCCGGCGGCGCGGCAGAGCCGCCCCTGTCGGGCTGGCTCTTGGTCACGTCCCCATGCTCCGCCTCACGCCGGCGGAGGTCAGCCACGTAGGCATCCCAGGCCTCGGCGTCGGGGTCGGGCGGTGCTTGGACAGTCTCCTCCGCCTCCGCCTCGGCTTCGGCGCGGTAGGCCTCCACGCGGGAGCGGTAGCGATCGGTGAACCAACGCGTGAGGTTGCCGTGCTTGCGGTAGCGATTCCAAATGACGATGGCAAAGAGCCCGATGATCGGCCACTGGAAGGTATAGGCCCAGGATCGCTGGACACCCTCCTGCGCGCGACCGAACTGATTGATGGTGGCGTAGGTGCACAGTGCGAGAACGAGGACGAGTGGCAGGTGCAGGGTGAGGATGTCCTTCCAGCGACGGCTCATGCCACCGGCACCTCCTCCCGCACAGGATCGATAGGCGTCACCACGCGAGCTCCGCGGCGTACGAAATAGAGCACTGCCAAGCAGGCGAGGCCAGCCGCTCCTGCGAGCGCCACCTGCGCACCCGTCTCGACCGGATCCGATCGTGAAGCAAGCCACAGTGCGGTGGGCCAGAGCACCGCGGCGAGGACGAGTGCGGGCAGTCCGCGCGGTCCCAGCGCCGCCACGCAAAAGGCCCAGCCGACCCCGACGAGCGCGACCGACGCAAGCACGGCGGCGACGCCGATTCCCAGCAGCCCCGAGGGCACCACGGCCGCGACGACGTAGGTGACCACCGCCAAGGCCACGGCGAAAGGCTCGGGATATCCGGCCGTGAGGCGGCTCAGCCACCCCTGTCGGGCGGGCCACGCCCAGGCGATCACGAGCGGCAGGGCGAGGGCGAGCGTGGCGAGGGCACCCGCGGTGATGCGATCACCCGCGATCGCACCGGCCGGCGGGGCCGTGCGCGAGAGGGCGACGGAGAGGCCCAGTGCGATGCCCATGAGCAGCACCTCATACGACGCGAAGCGCACGAGCGACGTGCTGTCGCCGGTGGGCACGACGTGCCGCCGCTGGCGCCAGCCGAAGACGATGAGCGCGGCGAGAAGCGTGGCCTTGGCGAGGATGAGCGTGCCGTACGCCGTGGTGATGAGCGAGGCAACCCCGTCGACCCGCAGTGACGCGTTGAGTAGTCCGCTCTCCGCCAGCACGATGACACACACCAGCGCAAGCGTGCTGAATCGGCGGATGGCGACCGCTGCATCTTTGGGATGGCGAGCCACATGCGAGCACACCGCGATAAGGCCGCCCACCCACACGCCCACGGCGAGCAGATGAATGGCCAGGGATATGGACGAAGAGGTGTGGCCGGAGTGCAGGCCCGAGTGCCCCATCAGGCCGGTCAGCCCGGCTGCAGTCGCCGCTAGGGCAAGGACGATGGCGGCGGTCACTCGGCCGAGGATCACCCACCCGAGCAGGGCCACGAACGACACGAGCACGATCTGCGCCACGAGGAGCTGGCCCAGTTGAGTCTGGGTGAGCAACGACAGGACGATCTGCGGCTCGAGGGAGTCTGAGAGCGGGCGGCCGAGCAATTCCGAGACGGTGAGCGGCACCTGCGCGAGAAGGGCGATGAGCCACGCCAGCGCAGCAAGCGACGCCATCCGGACCAGGCGCTGGTCTACCCGCGGCACCAGCAGGCCGCCGACGACCACGAAGCCGAGCACCAGCGAGGCCGCAATGTCGCGCACCCAACGATCGAGTGGAAGCGACCACAGCGTCTGCCAGGGGACGACGGGCAGCCCCTCGACGGTCGTCTGCGAGAGCGCACCGAGCGTCGCGAGGATGAGCAGGAGGACCGGGATGCCGGCCAGCAGGCCCACGCTCAGGCGTGCGCCGGCGTGGATGGCTCTGCTGGGAGACAGTGGTGCTGCCGTCACAGTGGTGCCAAGGTCACTGCGATGGAGAGGGCGAGGCAGATGGGGATGGCGCCGGCGCATCCGGGTTGTAAAGGGTGAACTCGCCGAAGTTGGCAGGAGTGGTGTTGGGGCTGGCCTTGAGGAAGGTCGTGCACAAGACGCCGAGCAGAATGCTCGCGCACACCCACACCATCCAGTAGCCGACGAGCTTGGCCTGGAAGGGATTCTCCGTCGACACCAATCCGGCGCGCGAGCGGTTCGTGATCGCGAGGAGAAGGAAGGCGACGAGGAGAAGGTGCACGAAGGTGGCCGCCGTGAGCAGGAAGACCGCGGAGGCGTATGACCCATTGCCCGGTCCGAAGGGGAAGGTCGTGATCTGCCACCACTGCAAGACGAGAGCGCCGATGACCACGAGGAGCGAGATCGCGCTGGCCGCGATGAGCCCGCCGCGATGCCCCGAGCGGAGGCTGCGGATACCGAGCCACAGGATCACCGTCGCGACGACAGCCAGGCCGAGGATCGACCAGAAGGGCCAGTCGGCGGCCCAAGGCAGGGGTGAGCGGCTCTTGAGCAGGTCGTTGTTGCCGAAGGTCTGCTGATTCGGGGCCCAGCCGTTGTTGACGTTGAGCGACCACAGGTAGCAGTAGCTGATGATGAGCGCCATCGTGCCCGTGAAGTCGGCGACGACGAGGAAGATGAGGCCGAGTCGATTGCGCCGGGCGACGACGGCGACCGGCTCCCCGGTGGTGGGAGACAGCATGGGCGCACTCATGACGGGGCACCCACCTTCTCGTCGTACTGCTTCTCCAACGTCTTCGGATCCAGGGGATCGGGTACGCCGTAGTCGTAGGGCAGCTTCGTCACTACCGGCAGGACAGGGAAGTTATCCAACGGGACGGGAGTCTGCGTCTGCCAGTCGAGCGTCTGCGCATGCCACGGGTTGGACGAGGCCACCTGGCCGCTGCGCCACGACGAGATGATCGCCGCGAGGAAGATGAGCATGCCGATGCCGATGATGTAGGCGCCGATCGTCGAGATCCAGTTGGAAATGTTGAACATGTTGTCGAACTGCAGCACGCGGCGCGGCTGACCCTGAAGGCCAGCAACGAACATCGACATGAAGGTGATCTGGAATCCAGCAAAGGCGGTCCAGAAGCCGATCGACCCCGTGCGCTCATCGAGGAAACGCCCCGTCATCTTCGGGAAGTAGTAGGCCACCGCCCCCATGGCACCGAAGAGACCGGCGCCCATGAGCATGTAGTGGAAGTGCGCGGTCACGAACATGTTGCCGTGGAAGTACTGGTCGGCGGGTACGTCGGAGAGGTAAACGCCGGTGACTCCGCCGATCATCTTGTTGAAGATGACCGCGAAGACGGCCATCATCGGCAGCCGGCTCCAGAAGGTGCCGCGCCACATCGTGCCGATGACGACGAGCACGAGGAATCCGACCGGGATGGAGATCATCTCCGTGGAGAGCATGAAGGGGTAGTTGGCCTGCGGGGCCCAGCCCGTCATGTACATGTGGTGCGCCCACACCAGGCCGCTGAGACCGACGACACCGACGATGCCGGCAATCGCCATGTAGTAGCTGAAGAGCGGCTTGCGCATGAAGACGGGGATGAGCTCCATCATCACGGCCATGCTCGGGATGAGGATGACGTAAACCTCGGGGTGGCCGAGCAGCCAGAAGAGGTTCTCGTAGAGCCAGACGCTGCCACCCTCGATCGGGTTGAAGAACGATGTGTTGATGAGCCGGTCGGTCATGGAGAGGATCTGCGAGTACATGTAGAACGGGAAGGCGTAGAGACCCATCGCGGCCGCAGCGAACGATCCATAGATGAGGATCGGCGTACGCGACCATGTCATGCCCTTGGCACGCATGGTGAGAATCGTCGTCATGATGTTGACGCTCGCGAGCGCGGTGGAGACGGCGAAGACGATGATCGTCGTCTGGTAGCCGATCATCCCCGGACCGGCCTGCGCGTTGAGGGGCTGGTAGACGCTCCAGCCATCGCGGATGCCGCCGACCAGCAGGGAGAGGATGAGCGGGGGCACCGCGCAGACGAGCAGCCAGATGCTCAATGCATTGAGCCGCGGGAAGGCCATGTCGCGCGCGCCGCACATGAGGGGCACGATGAAGTTGCCCACGGGTCCTGAGACGACCACGATCATGGCGATGACCATCGCGATGCCGTGCGTGCCGACGAGGGAGTTGTAGAAGTCGGGGTTGAAGACTTCCATCCACGTGATGCCGAGCTCGGTGCGGATGAGCATCGCGAGGAGGCCGCCGAAGCCCAGGATGATCATGGCGACGATGAGGTACTGGATGCCGACGACCTTGTGGTCGGTGGTGAAGCGCCAGTAGCGGAACTTGCCCTGGTCCTTGCCCGCCATGAATTCGGCGTCAGCGTGAGTGAGATCGCGACCGAAGAGCCAGCGGATAGGCCCGGTGAAGGCGCCCATGCCACCCATGAAGCCGATGACCCAGCCCACCATCATCGCCCAGAAGGTGG
>CAJBMR010000168.1 GCA_903954205.1 uncultured bacterium
GAGGACGCCCTCGGCTCTGACGATGTGATGGAGATGCAGCATCGGCTGCGGCGGCGCAAGGTCTCGGCGCGCGAGCTCCGTGAGGCGGCACGGGCGCGTCTGGCTGCCGTCAACGACGACCTCAACGCCGTCGTGCGTGACCTCGATGTCGCGCCTGCGGTCACCGGACCTTTCGCCGGAGTCCCCTCGGTGCTCAAGGACAACGAGGACCTCACCGGCTATCCCACGCTCCACGGTTCATGGGCCCCCGCCGACACCCCAGCCACGTCGACGAGTCCCTGGGTCGCGCAGTACCTCGCCCTCGGCTTCGAGCCGATCGCCAAGACCACGCTCCCGGAATTCGGTCTCACGGCGAGCACCGAGTCTTCGCGGTACGGCGCCACGCGCAATCCCTGGGACACCACGCGCTCCGTCGGCGGCTCCAGCGGCGGCTCGGCAGCGCTCGTCGCAGCCGGTGTGGTGCCCATCGCCCACGCCAATGACGGTGGCGGATCGATCCGCGTCCCCGCGGCGGCCTGCGGGCTTGTCGGCCTCAAGCCTTCGCGCGGGCGGATCATCGATGCTCCTGAATTGGATCGACTTCCCGTCAACCTCGTGGCTCAGGGCGTCGTCACCCGCACGGTGCGCGATACCGCCTACTACCTGGCTGAGGCCGAGCGGATGTATCGCTCTGAGGCGCTGCCTCCCATCGGAATGGTGGTGCGCCCCGAGAATCGCCGTCTGCGCATCGGCCTCTTCGTCGATGCAGTCGGCGGCATCCCCGTGGATCCGCGTGTGCGCGATGCCGTGCGTGAGGCCGGCCTCACGCTCCAGGCACTCGGCCATCAGGTCGACGAGATCACCCCGCCTGTCGACGAGGACTTCGGCCGGGACTTCCTGCGCTACTGGGCGCTCATTTCCTTCTTCTTGCAGAAGGCGGGCGGGCGCTTGCTCGGCACGGACTTCGACTCCTCTCGCACCGAACTGCTCACCCAGGAGCTCAGTCGGATGGCGCGGCAGCAGGCGGTGCGCATCCCGGGCAGCCTGCGCCGGCTCGTGCGCGCATCGCGCGAGCCGGAGCCCGTCTATGCGACGTACGACGCGTTGCTCTCGCCGGTGCTGTCGACCCCGCCCCCGCTCATCGGCGAGCTGGGTCCGCAGGTGCCCCCGCGCGAGCACATCGTGAGACTGCTTCGCTTTGCATCCTTCACCGCATGGCAGAACGTCACCGGCTCCCCGGCGATTTCCCTTCCCCTCGCACGCACGGTCGACGGCCTGCCGATAGGCGTGCAGGTGGCCGCGCCTCTCGGGGAGGAACGCCGACTGCTCTCCCTCGCCTACGAACTCGAGGCGGCTATGCCGTGGCCGAGGACGCCAGCGCAACTCGCCGCCAACTGAAGGCGCCGCGGGCAATTGTGCGGCTGAGTGCGCGTGAAATCGATACTCAGCCGCGCAATTGGCCTCGTACGCCGGGGGCTGCAACGGCGATGGCCTGAGACACCGTGTCGGTGCCCCAGGCCATCGCGTGGGTTGAGAGTGGGTAGGACTAGCGCAGTGCGCAGGCCTGGTCCTTGATGGCGGGAGGCACATCTGCGCCGCCGCCGTCAGCGCAGATGGCGTCCAGCTGGTTGAGCGCCCACGCGGGACCCTCAGCCTGGAAGACGAA